>NZ_JAALFM010000020.1:0-54007 GCF_011800295.1 Paenibacillus sp. EKM301P
GATCCTCCAGCAAAATACGCCAAGACACGCCGTCGACCACCAAATGGTGGATCGCTACCAACAAATGGTCTCCATCGGTGCAACGGAACAGACCCAGCTTCACCAGCGGTCCTTCATGTAGATGGATGCTACTTTGAATTTCGCTAGCTTTGCTCTCCAGCAAATGGGCAAAGTCAGACTCCTGGGTATAATCCACCACTTCGAGGTTATACAGCTCTCCTTCTTGCACGCCACGGTTCCATGCTTCATAACCACCCTCTGCATTTTGGCGGAATACGATGCGCAAAGCATCATGATGCTCGACAATGCGTTGCAAGGTTTGATGAAGCGCCGTTTCGTCCAAACGATCCTCACGGTGCAGCATCAGAGCCTGGTTATAGTGCTCAGGATTAGATGGCTGCTGTTCAATAAACCAGTGCTGAATCGGTGTCAAGGCCACGTTTCCTCTGACTTCTCCTTGATCGGACACGCGGGTCACCCGCTGCACCCGTCCATTCAGCTCAGCAATCGTTGGATACTGGAACAGTTCTCTCATTTCCAGCTTGTAACCATTTTGCAGCAATCTCGAAGACACCTGGATGGCCTTAATCGAGTCGCCTCCCAAATGGAAGAAGTTATCCAGTACACCAATTTGTTCGATACCCAGTACAGATTGCCATACCGATACCAATATCCGCTCTACCTCATTACGGGCGGCTACATAATCCTCGCCGGAATCCACGCTTCCCTCCGGCTGTGGCAACGCCCGCCGATCCACCTTGCCATTCGGTGTCAACGGCAATTGCTCCATCTGTACAAAATACGACGGCACCATGTAACCTGGCAATTCCTGGCTCAAGGCGCTTCGTAGCTCACTTGCCGTAATATCCGCAAGGGTGACCACATATGCGCAAAGCTGTTTTTGTCCCTGCTCATCCTCACGTGCAATGACGACGGCTTCTTGCACCGCCTCCAGCTTCAACAGCTGCGCTTCCACCTCGCCCAATTCAATCCGGTAGCCACGGATTTTCACTTGCGCGTCGATCCGTCCTTTGTATTCCAACGTCCCGTCCTCATTCCAGCGAACCAAATCGCCTGTACGGTAGCAACGCTCTCCACTGCGGAACGGACTATCTATGAACTTTTCAGCTGTTAAATCAGGACGATTCCGGTAGCCACGTGCCACCCCGTCGCCGCCGACGATCAGTTCACCCCATGCCCCCACAGGCTGAAGTTGCATGGAACGGTCTACGACATACGCTGTGGAGTTGTGGATCGGACGCCCGATCGGCACTGCTTCCGATTGCACGCCAGCAATCGCATGAGTTGTAGAAAAAGTTGTATTTTCCGTCGGGCCATAGCCATTGATAATCCGTAGGGACGGATGAGCCTCAAGCACCCGGTTAATGTGCGGTACGGACAGCACATCACCGCCGACCAACAGTTCTTGTACCCCCTCAAACAACTCCAGATCCTGCTGGGATAGCTGGTTAAAGAGTGGCGCAGTCAGCCACATTGTTGTAATACCATGGCTGCGGACAGCTTCCTTGAGCTTCGGAGCGTCCAAAATAACATCCTGACTTACCAGTACAAGCTGTCCTCCATTCAGCAACGAACCCCAAATTTCGAAGGTGGACGCGTCAAAGACAACGGCGCCGGTTTGCAAAATGCAAGTGTCAGCACCCAATTGCGCATAGTTTGTATTTTTCACCAAGCGCACAACATTGCGGTGTTCTACCATAACCCCTTTAGGCTGTCCGGTCGTACCCGAAGTGTACATAAGATAGGCAAGTCGATTACCAAATGGATGTGCTCCAGTAGTACTGTCTACGACAGACGAAGAAGATTCCTTTAAAAGGTCATTTTTCAGATTTGAATAATAGGTAAAATCTGCATGACTAGCTTCGTTTTGTTCCCCATGTATGTTATTTGCATCTTGATTATTCTCTGCCCCGTACACAGCGGCATCGCTCAGATCCAGCACAATTCCGGTGTAATCCTCCGGTTGCTGTTTCGCATGCTGCACCAGCAGCAACTCCGCTCCCGAATCTTCCAATAGGTAGCGCACACGTTCAGCCGGATAATCAGGGTCAATCGGCACATATGCGCCGCCCGCTTTGAGAATCGCCAGCATGCCGACGATCATATCTACGGAACGCTCAGCAACGATACCTACAGTTCGCTCAACGGTAACACCGTTCCCGCGCAGCGTGTGAGCCAGCCGATTGGCTTTTACATTCAATTCGCCATAAGTTAAATGAGCGTTCCCAGACACAACTGCTGTCTGATTCGGTGTACGTGCCGCCTGTTCCTCAAACAGCTCATGAATGCCTGCTTCGTATGGGTATTCCACTGCTGTAGCATTGAATACGTCGACGATTTCCGCACGTTCTTCCTCACTGATCAGCGACAATTCCTGTATCCGCTTGTGTGGACCCTGTACCATATGCTCCGCCACACTCAAAAATTGTTGAATAATTCGAGCAATTTCCTGCTCACTAAACAGCTCGATACGATAATCCAGGTATAATACGAGTCTATCGTCATCCAGCATTTCAACCATGTGAATATCGAAGTCATTCACTGTATCTCCGCAGAAATCGTTATCCACCTGCTGAATCGCTTCATCAAAACGGGAGAAACTCAAGGTACGGTACTGAATAGATGCCCCAAATAGACGCTGGATGTCCAGACTGCTTTGCTGTTCGCGTAAATCTTGAATAATTTTGTTGTACGGGTAACGCTGATGCCGCAAAATGGACGCCTGCTCCTTCCCTACACCCTGCAAGAAGGCCAGCAGTTCGGATTCCGGTTCGACCAACAGACGAGTAGCCACGGTGCTGACGAACATGCCGATGGTATCCTTTTCTTTCTTAGACGTACGGTTGGCATAGAGAGTCCCTACGGTTAAGTCCTGCTCACCCGTCACTTTATGCAAATAAATATACAGAGCCGCCAGGAAGAACGTGAAAATACTGATTTTATGTTCCTCGCAAAAAGCCGTAACACCACGATACAATTCATGCTTCATTATAAAACTCTCCCGGCGTGCAGCTGTGCTCAGTGTCAGCGGGTTATATGATTTTAAGCCTGTGGTCTCTGGCAAATCAGCAAACTTTTCCGTCCAATACGTCTTGTCCTTTTGATAGCGATCAGATTGCTCATAGCTTTGCTCTACCTGAATAAACTCTAGATAAGGATTGCCTTTGGTCGGTGCATCCTGACCTGTACCATGCACAATATCCATATAATGTCCAGTGATTTCATTAATGGCCTGATTCATGGACACGCCGTCCGAAATAATATGATGCATTTTAAAATTGAACCAGGTTTCTTCTGCCCCTAGCTGTAAAATAACAAATCGGTACAGCTGCGAATCCAACAATGAGAACGGTTGTGGATTATGGCGCTTTAACCATTCATTCGCTTCTTCCGGGGTTACTTGAAGCGTTTCAATATTTTCCGCTGTAAACGGCTCTACATATTGATATGGGATTCCATCCTGAGCAGTGATTTTGATACGGAAAGAATCGTTTTGGGCAATCACTCGGTTCATTGCTTGCTGCAATGCATCTATACGAACAGTTCCTCTGATTTTTACAGTACCGATAATGGTTGAAGTGTTCCGATGAGGATACAAAAGCTCCGTATACCAAATACGTTGCTGTGGCTGGCTTAAGGAAAACAATTGAACATCTTGCTGTGTCATCCGTCTCTCTCCTCGCAAAATAGATATTTGGTAAAAAGAAAATTCGCATATTTATGCGGTTTGTTCCTCTGGATGCTTTCGAAACTGAAGCTCATACAGCTCCGCATAATGACCACCCTCAGCAAGGAGCTGGTCATGAGTTCCCTGTTCTTTGAGCTCGCCATCGGCAAGAACACAGATCGTATCCGCCCTCTCAATCGTAGACAATCGATGGGCAATAACTAATGTCGTACGATCCTTCATCAGCTCATCTAAGCCCTGCTGAACTTCATATTCCGACTCTGCATCCAGGGCCGAGGTGGCTTCATCCAGCAGCAAAATCGGCGCATTTTTGAGCAGAGCACGGGCAATCGCGATTCGCTGTCTTTGACCCCCGGACAAATTGGCTCCGCGTTCACCGACAATCGTGTCATAACCCTCCGGAAGCTCAGCTATGAAGCCGCTGGCATAGGCTGTTTTGGCCGCAACCTCTACTTCCTCATCCGTGGCATCCGGTGAGCCGAAGCGGATATTGTCTGCTACTGTACCGTGGAACAGTGTAGCCTCCTGTGGTACATAGGCCATTAAATCCCTGACCTCATCCAACCGAAATTCTTCTGCCAAGCGGCCGCGAACCCGCAGCACACCTTCATCCGGTGGGTAAAATCCCAGCAACAACTTCATCACAGTGCTTTTCCCACCACCACTCGGACCGACAATCGCGGTTACCTGCCCTTCTGGCACGACCAAGTTCAATCTTCGCAGCGTTGGACAGTCTGGCTGATAGCCAAAGGTGATATTGTGTAGCTCCAGCGCAGCAGCAGTCTGTTCAATAGAGAGGTCTGAATCCACAGTCTCGACACCGTCATAGGATTCCTTAGGTTCACGGGCTGATGAAGCTGACACCTCTGGATCGATAAGCCCGGTTACTGATCCCTTCTGTTTCGCCGCGGGGAACTGTTCCTCTTCCTTCGACTCATTCAAGATTTCGCGGATACGCGCCAAGCCTGCCAAAGAGTTTTGTAACAGGGATACAGCTGCCCCCAGCTCCAAAAATACCGTTGAAATACCCGTTTGCAGCTGCACAATCTGTCCCAAAACTCCGAGCTCCATTTGCTTCTGCGAAACCAAGATCAATCCAGCAACAAGCACACCGCCCAGCGTAATAAATTCAATAACAAAATTACACATATCCTGCAGTCCCATATGACGTCCCTGTCGGATACTGATGCGATTTATGTCCTCGCTTGCATCGTTGCAAAGTCCACCCACTTTTGTCCTTAACCCAAATAACTTCACCGTCTGTAAACCAGAAAGCAAATCACTCAATCGTTCCGTGAACCTGCTCATCCGTCCCTGTAATTCTTCACTCGTCTGTCGCATTTTCTTCGCAAAATGAGCATTTATCCAGGCTGAAGCTAGTCCTAGTAGAACCGCCATAATCCCAAATCGCCAATCCAGCACCATCAGAATGACTAATGAGCCTAAGAAAAGCGAAGTTTCCAGTATAATCGAGCGAATATGAACGGTGTAAGCCTGCTCCAGCGTTTGGACATCGTTTGTCATGCGGGAAACAAGATTACCCGAATGGTGTTTTTCAGCTTTTTCATACGATAGCTTGACAACATGACCGAATAGTTTCATTCGTACATCGGCAATTGCGAGCTTGACACATCGTTTATACATATAGCTGCACACTGGGGAAATAAGACTTAACGCCAAAAATGTGCCGCTGACCAAATAGACCGCTCGGTACAGCTCCTGTACATCGCCATTAACCGCAAAATTCAGCAAATAATGCACCACAAAAGAAAGCAAAATTGTGATGCTGGCATTGGTCAGACTGTTGCCAACCAACCCCGTAAAATACCATTTTCGATGCGGCTTCATCAGGGACATCAATTGCTTAGATTCATAAAACCCCTGCTTGAAGGTCACGACGCTCACTCCTTTCCTCAGGCAGTGAATACCCGTTTTCCTCCGTTTGCTGTCCTTCAAAATTTTGCAAATACAGCTTTCGGTACACACCATCACGGCCTAGTAATTCCTCATGTGTACCCGATTCCACAATGCTCCCCTGATCAAGTACGATAATGCGGTTCGCCTGGCGTACAGTTGACAGTCGATGAGCTATGACCAGTACCGTCCGGTTTTGCATTGCTGCATTCATTGCAATCTGTACCTGAGCCTCCGACTGGCTATCGAGTGCTGAAGTCGGCTCGTCCAGTAGAAGCAGCGGAGCATTTTTCAGCAATGCTCTTGCTATAGAAATACGCTGCTTTTGTCCTCCAGACAATCCGCCTCCCCGTTCGCTCAACAGAGTTTCATAGCCCTCGGGTAGCTGAACAATAAAGTCATGCGCATGTGCCGCTTTCGCCGCCTCGACAATTTCTTTCCGGGTCGCCTCCAGACGTCCATATCCGATATTTTCTGCAATAGTGGCCGGAAAAAGCGACGGTTCCTGAGATACCATCGAAATATGGCTACGCAGGCTTGTTAGGTTCCAATCTGTTAAATTCTTACCAAACAATTGAACGGTTCCGGCATGCTCTCCAGGTTCATTAAATCCGCAAAGCAGCTTGAAGATTGTGCTTTTACCGCCACCGCTGGCCCCAACAATCGCTACCGTTTCTCCTTGTCCTACCTGGAAGCTAATCTCCTTCAGCACCGTGTTCCCTTCGTTGTAGCCAAAGGTTAAATGCTCAAAGCTGACTACAGGAATGTCGTCCTTGCTTTCTGCATCGTCTTCCTTGAGATCTTGGCTTATTGAAGTGATTTTCCCGTCTTGCCGCTCATCTGGCCAATCCAGCACCTCAAACAAATGCTTCGCTGCTCCCCCCGCTTCCTTCATTTGCGAAATGATCGTCGGCAGCATGGCAACAGGCTGCAATATGAACGAAATAAGATATAAAAAAAGGACAATGCCACCAGCATTCAACTCACCTTGTTGAATCAAATATCCACCGTACACAATGACCAAAATAATCGGTGTTGCCAGCATCATCACACCTACTGGAGTTATGAACGCATAGCGTTTTTCTAGCCGCAATCCGCGCTTGATGACCTCCTCCGTAATCACCATATACTTCTTCAACAGCACAGCCTGCATATTAAATGCCTTGACGATAGGAATTCCTCCGATCGCATCCTGTCCCACCGCGTTCAAATGAGCAATTTTCTCCTGAAGCTCCTTGGAGTATTTCTCAATTGGCTTGCTCATCAGTGAGGTTATGATCATTCCTACAGGCATAAGCGCAAGACTTGCCAAAACCAGTTTCCAGCTTGTCAGTAAAAGCAACGTTAAGGATGCCGTAAACACAAGTGGCAAATAAAACAGATTAGCAAACTGCTGGATAAAAAAGTTCTGCAACAGCGCCGTATTGTTTGTTAGACGGGATACCAAATCTCCGGTGAACTTGCTCTCCACGCTGGAAACAGGTAAATCATAAAACTTATGTACGAGATCGCCTCTCAAGTCGCGCAGGGCACTAACACTAAAACGTGCCGAAGCGTACCTCATCACAAACTTACAAGGCATTCCAATTACCGTCATACCAACAACTAGATAGATCATGTTCTGGGTGGAGGAGAATGTTCCCTGTGCCATTTGCTCTATGGCCTTACCCAAAATAATGTCAATAGCTGCCAAACACAAGGAGGAAATCACGGCTATAAAAACCCAAAGATTATAAGGCTTTATATAACGTGTGAGTCTCCGAAAAGCAGAATTTGATCGAAACAAAGGCATCCCTCTTTTTCATTGCCACACTTTAGCAGTGCGAACTTTTTAGATTGGCGATGGACGTCATTGAAGTAAACTCTGTGTCTGAAATGATGAGGGCCTGTACAGAAAAATTGGATTTTAATCTACGCTGGAAAATGCATCATGGTGGGTGGTTTTATCGGTTATTGCTGAGATGGTGATAACGAAGTGTATCGTGATGTGTGGGACATTCAACTCTGCCTGAATCGTGGTTGTGGAGTGCTTGTGTTGTAAGTTGTATGAGCTGCCGCAGCGTGGGCCATCGGCGAGGATGCGGAGAGAATGTCCTCGACTGCGCTCATAACCTCTTGCTCTTGTTCATGGATGAAAAAGTGATTGCCTTCGAACATCCGGACATCCATAGGTGACATCGTATGCTGCTGCCAGGCACGAAGTGAATCTGTGCTAACCTCAAAATCCCTCGTTCCCCCTAAAACCGTCATCGGGCATGCCAGTGGATCTCCCGGCTGATAAACATAAGTTTCACATACCTTAAAATCTGCACGCAGACGAGGCATAATAATTTGCATCAATTCTGCATTTTGCAGCACCTCTTCGGGGGTGCCCTGCATCAAACGAAGCTCTTCGGTGAAAGAATCGTCTGCTAAATTATGGAGCCGTTTCTTGGAGTATGGAAGTTGAGGAGCGGATTTACCAGATACGATGATATGCACAGGTAGTTTTCCAGCTTTGCTGTATAACTGCCGCGCTGTTTCAAATGCGATCAGTGCCCCCATACTGTGCCCAAAAAAGGCAAATGGCTTATGTATGTATGGAGCCATAGCGGGAACCAACGATTGGACGATGTCTTGAAGGGTTTCCATTGGAGCTTCAGTGGAGCGGCTCTCACGTCCTGGGAGTTGTATTGGCAACACAGTAATATCAGGCGCGAGCCTGGACTTCCAAGAGTTAAATATGTAAGCACCACCACCGGCGTAGGGGAAGCAGAATAGTTGGAGCTTCGCAGTCGGTTGGGCCTCTGTTTTAGCGAACCAAGATTGTGATCGAGTCGTCATATGAATTCCTCCATCCTCTATGCAGTTCATAATTTTACAGTAAATCCTTATATCTCTTTTTTTCTTCCAACACTTTCTAGCTTTTTTAAATATACAAACTTTAAAACGGCTTGACACGGGACAAAAGGGCTAAATTACTAGACTTCATAAAAATAAAACAAAATCCATATTATGCTATTTGTTTCCAAACTACAAAAACAACAATTTGACTTTTTCGCTCATTATCTGCCCATCATGATCTGTAAATCTAGCCTAAAACATAATTTCACATTTTCACGAACATTGTAAAACTAAAATCATTATGATTTACAATTACGCCCAAACCCCTTATCCTATAACAATTTTATCTTTACATGCCATTAACATAAATGTAACAAATTCAACCTGATATCATCCGACAAATTCCGCCTTTTTCCGCGCCCACCTTCAACCTCCTATATAATGGAACTAATTTAAAAAAAACACACACAAACCAAAATTAATAACTCTTTAAATTTTTAATAAACCGGGTTTTTAAGTAGTTCTAAAGAACTATATTATGCATAATTTTTTTTGACTCTTCGTCTAAAAAAAATTAGTTCGAATTGATTTTTTCGCTTCCAAAGCTATGTTTTTTTCTTTTCAAGCCTAATAGAAACTTTTCAATTTTACTTCATAAGTACCTGTTTTTTAGAAATTTATATCCTTGATTTTACTCTTTCATCCCCCAAAAACAGTAACAGCAAACAGCAAGTCTCCCTTTAGTCAGAGACTTGCTGTTTTATAAGTTTATTATGATTGAATTCACCAGCGAGGGAAGTCTTGACTTCAAATTTCAAGAGGATGCCGCTGCCGCGAGCGTACCGGAAGAATCAGCAGTATGATGAATACTTCGCACGAAACGAATCGTTTTTGTATCTGAATGCATTACAACTGAATGGGTTTCAGCTCTGTGACCAGGCAGAGAACGAACCCCCTGCAACCACTCACCAGGCGTCACGCCTGTAGCGACAAACATCACGCCTTGGCGTCCGACCATGTCCTCCATCGACAGCAACGCCCCTGGATCAGTAATACCCATGCGTTTGCAACGTGCAATCTCTTCTTCTCCATGAGGCAGCAAGCGGCCCTGTATTTCTCCGCCCATGCATTTCAGCGCGGCCGCTGCCAATACACCCTCAGGAGCGCCGCCAGAGCCGATATGCAAATCTACACCGCTGTCCAGGCAGGTTTCAATTGCACCCATCACATCCCCATGACCAAGCAGCTTGATCCGAACGCCGCTTTCCCGCAGAAGCTGAATGATCCCGGCATGCCGTGCACGATCCAGAATGGACACCGTAAGATCGGACAAGGATTTCCCCAGTATGCGCGCTGCTTTTGACAATGTAGTCGGGATCGTGTCCTCTAGTGACAGCTTTCCAGCCAATGCCGGACCAACAGCTAATTTTTGCATGTACATATCCGGAGCGTGTAGTAGACTACCACGAGGTGCAGCAGCAATGACCGACAGTGCGTTATTCAAACCGTTCGCCACCGTTTCCGTCCCTTCGAGAGGATCAACAGCTATGTCCATGGCTGGCCCTCTGCGATTGCCTACTCTCTCCCCGATATACAGCATGGGAGCCTCATCCATTTCGCCTTCGCCAATCACGACCGTGCCGTCCATGGATACCGCATTAAAATGAGTACGAATGGCTACTGTTGCCGCCTCGTCCGCGCTATTCTTATCTCCACGCCCTGTCCATTGTGCCGATTGCAGTGCCGCTGCCTCTGTTACCCGAACGAATTCCAATGCCATTTGACTCTCCATACCTATCCCTCCACCTCTCCTAAAAATGATATTACCTACTGGCAAATAAATATTTTCAGGGCAGCTTTGCTGCCATTTTATTTATATTTTTATATAATCTCCTATATCCTACGGCCGATCCTTATCTTTAGAGCAGCTTTGCTGCCTTTTATATTTACACTCCTGTATCCCGTAATTATATTTTCTTTATAAGCGCTGCTTCTAAGTTGTTTCGCTTCTATAACATTCTGATAATCAAGCCTGCTGTCTCTTCAATGGCTTTATCTGTAACATCAATGACCGGACAATTCAGCTCTTTAAACAAAGACTGCGCATACGCGATTTCCTCTTCCACCCTTGTCGCTGTGGCATATTGCACATTATTAGGAAGCCCCATAACCTTTAGTCGTTCACTGCGTATTTTCAACAGCAGCTCCGGCTGGATCGTCAATCCGAATACTCGGCCATGCTGAACATCCTTCAACTGAACAGGCGGTGTAAGCTCCGGTACAACCGGAATGTTGACTGTTTTATAACCTTTATGTGCGAGAAACATGGATAAAGGAGTTTTGGAAATACGTGATACTCCAAGCAATACTATATCTGCTTTGAGAATGGCGCTCACATCTTTGCCATCATCGTATTGAACTGCAAAATCCAGTGCCTCTACACGCCGAAAATAGTTGTCGTCCAGTCGGTGCAGTAGACCAGGCTTCTCTTTGGGATCGTTATGAAACGTATCGGCAAACGCCTGCATCATCGGTCCCATAATATCGACAGCCCGCACATTCAGCCGGACAGCCTCTTCTTTCATCGCCTCTCTCAATTCCGGCTGTACCAGCGTATAAGCTACAAAGCCTTTACGCTCGGCAACTTCCTCCATTACCCGACTCAGCTCGTCTTCATCCCTCACGTTCATAAATCTTTTGATCTCTGTGTCTGGTAACTCAAATTGGCGCATGGTCGCCTGTACGACAGCTTCTGCCGTCTCGCCAATCGAGTCTGAACAGATCGCTATAAAATGACTGCTCGCCTGAACCATTCGATTCCTCCCATTAATCCTCTGCTACCATATCGAGCAACATTTTAATAATATTTGTTTTTGTAATACGTCCCACGACTTTCCAGTGCTCTCCTGGTTTGTCAGAATCCGAAGGGACGACGACAGGCAGGCTGTCGATTTGACGAGCAATAATTTTGCGTGCTGCCTCTAGTACGGTATCCTCTGGGGAAACAGTGACCACATTCGCCTGCCGGGTCATCACAAGACTGACAGGAATGGTTGCTGCATTGGGATTGCCTAACGTTACCTTGAGTAAATCCTTGCGGGAAGCCACCCCTGCCAAATCTCCGTCTTCATCGGTGACGATCAAATTGCTCACATTTTCCAAAAATAGAGCTACGACAGCTTCCTGAATTGTGGTTGTTTCACGTACGATGACTGGAACCCCGTGAAGATCACCGACTTTCATTTGCAAAAGCCGGAATTTTTCCTCCCGGTTCGGCGTGCCCCGCTTTCCAACAAAATAACCGACCTTGGGCTTAGCATCTATGTAATTCAGAATGCCCAATTTGGATAGGTCGGTCCGAATGGTCGCCTTACTGAGATTAAGCATTTCCGCAATCTGGTCACCCGTTATCGGGGCATGCTTTTGTACGATGTTTAAAATTTCTACTTGTCTTGCCGTAAGGTCGATGATGAACGCCCCTCCTTTTTTTGCTTGCGATCTGATATTGAATATAATACGTCATATATAATAATAAATCAACCTAAAAAAAGCATATAAAACATCACATATATAAAATTAAAGTGGTTATTCATGTTTTTTTATCATTTAAAACACTTATTCCATACAAAAAACGGGTGCTTTATCCCCCCTCTTTCGAGTAAGGCAAAGCACCCGCTTTCCTATTCGTATCTTAAAGCATCAATCGGACGCAGCTTCGAAGCCTTGCGCGCCGGATATACTCCAAACAGTACGCCGACTCCCATGCAGCACAGAAAAGAGTACAACACTGGCTCTATCGAATACACAATCGGCATTTGGACGAATTTCTCAAGCAGCTTTGCACCCCCAAGACCCACCATTACACCGACTAGTCCACCCATTAGACTAAGAAAAACAGCCTCAGCCACAAACTGCAGCATAATATCACTGCGCTGCGCACCAATCGCTTTGCGAATTCCGATCTCCCTTGTACGCTCCGTGACGGACACCAGCATAATATTCATAATACCAACACCGCCAACACCGAGCGCAATTGCAGCTACACCGATCAGCAGCATATTCATAACCCGGTCAACCCCAGACACTGTTTTTAAGATTTCCGTCTGGGTCATGATTTGAAAATCATCGCCCTCTGATGGCTTTAGCTCATGTCTGGCACGCAGCACCTGACGGATTTCAGCACTTGCCTGATCAATCCTGTCCTCCGTTGTTGCAGAGGCATTCACCTGCTGAATGCTCATATTGCCCAGCCGTTCCATTCCAGTTGTAATCGGTACATATACCTGCTGCCCGCTGTTGCTCATATTGGAATTGGAATTGGTCAGCACACCAACCACCTTAAAAGGCAACTGCTTGATCATGATGGTCTCACCGACTGCCCTGGAGGCATCCGGGCCAAAAATATTACGGGCTGCATCACTCCCCAGCACAGCCACATTCATCCGTTTATCCACTTCATAGTGAGTAAACGACCTGCCCTGAGCTAGCGACAGCTTTCTCACATGGACAAATGCCAGCGAAGTCCCCTCAATTTGCCCGCTGACCTTATTGCGACTCCACGTAATATCTGCACTGGTCATCGCACTTGGTGCTACCTCTGCGACTGCTTTTTGCTGCTCTAGCGCCTCGATATCCTCCAGAGATATTCCTTTCGTCTGATTAAACGACATGGAGCTGGACCCATCATATGGAGCATAAGGATAGATCATCAGCAGATTATTTCCCATACTATTGATCTGCGATGTAATTGTAGCGGTTGATCCTTTACCGATGGCTACAATCGCAATCACGGCGGCCACTCCGATAATAATGCCCACCATGGTCAGCAAGGATCGCAGCATATTGGTTCGCAAACTATTGAGTGATACACGAATAATTTCCTGAAATTTCATGCCTTCACTTCCTCTGCCGCCATTCTTCGTTTCTCAACAGGCTGATCCTTTTCAATCCGCCCATCTCGAAAATGAATCAGACGCTTGGCGTATTCCGCAACCTCCTGATCATGAGTAACCAGTACAACCGTTTTCCCCTGATCGTTCAGACGCTGAAAAATCCCCATGATTTCCACACTTGTTTTGGAGTCCAAAGCTCCTGTCGGTTCATCCGCCAAGAGAATAACCGGATTGTTCACAAGTGCCCGTGCAATGGATACCCGTTGCTGCTGACCGCCTGACAATTCGTTTGGCCTGTTGTTCATCCGGTCGCCTAGACCTACGCTAGTGAGGGCATCCATGGCTCGCAAACGACGCTCCTTGGCAGAAACCCCCGCATAGATCATAGGCAGTTCCACATTCTCCAAAGCTGTTGATCGCGGAAGCAAATGGAATTTTTGAAATACAAATCCGATTTTCTGATTACGTATAATAGCCAGTTCATCCTCGCGGGCATCTAAGATCGAATATCCATCCAAATAAAATTGTCCTGACGTAGGTAAATCCAGACAGCCGATAACATTCATCATCGTGGACTTGCCTGAACCAGACGGTCCCATAATCGCAACAAAATCACCGTCAGCAATATCAAGTTGAACCTCACGCAGAGCATGAATTTCCTGATCTCCGACATGGTACACTTTTTTCAAACCCTCAATCTGAATAACATATCTCATGCCCGTTTAAAAGCCCCCCTGCATGCCGCCCATTGCGGAAGGATCTGGCGGAGGTTCAGGAGCAGGCACAACAATCGTGTCCCCCTCCTTTACACCGGATTTAAGCTCTACTCGGTCTGGCGTGTAAAATCCGAGTTCTACGGGCTTAAATGTGCGTGCCCCGGGATTCGCAGCGTTAGCAGAAACATACACGCCATCCTGGCCTCCTTCGGATCTCAGTGCAGTCGCAGGAACGAACAGTACATTTTTGTGTACTCCCAAAATAACGGCCACATTCATAATCATGCCTGTTTTTAGCTTACCTTTCGGGTCATGTACAGACATCTCCATCAAATACGTCGTCATCCCTTCATCCGTAGAGGCTTCCGGTGAGACAAATTGCACCTTGCCTGGAAACGATTCACCCGGATATGCATTGGTCGTCAACACAGCCGTAAGCCCCTTTTTGACCTTGACAATGTCGGTCTGACTTACCTTCACAACTACCTTAAGGTCGTTGGAATCCGAGTTATTCATTACAATAAATGGAGCCGTCGGACTGGTCCCTACATCCCCGTTCACCTTTAAAATCACTCCGTCCCACGGCGCCGTGACCTGAAGCTTGTTTAACTCATTTTTTTTCTGCTCCAACTCAGTTGCCAGTCTTCGAACCTCTATCCGTGAGGATTGAATACTCGATGCATCAGCCGGAACCTGAGTCTTGTGAAGCTCAGCCATTGCAGCACGGTAGCCAATTTCAGCCTCTGAAATGGTGCGACGTTTTTGCGACATAATTTTGCGGAACTGTAAATCTAGATTATCATAGTCCGTTTGTGCTTTATCCAATGCTTGCTCAGCCTGCTCCAATTCACTATTGGATACTGCCCCGGCATCGTGTAAAAACTTTTGGTCTTCATATGCCTTCCGTGCCTGCTCCAACTGCTTTTTGGAAGCTTTCTTCTGACTTTCGGCTTCTTCCAGCTCAAATGATTCTTGCGCTGTATCGACAGCCATTTTGGCCCGAAGTACATTTGTTTTCTGAATTTCAATATCCTCCGCCTTCGGACCCTTCTCCAATTCAGCCAGTTTGGATTTGGATATTTCCAAAGAATCAGACGCACTTTGTATTTGCATTTTAATTTCTGAACTGTCCAGAAGCGCCAGCACTTGCCCTTTTTTGACCTTGTCCCCGGCTTTCACGTTCACCGCAGCCAGCTTGTTATCGCCTGCACTCGTAAAGTTCAGCTTCACTTCCTTGGATGCTTGCACGGTGCCGGACGTGTCCAGCTTCTCGCTCACATCGCCGCGCTCTACTTTAAACGTCTCGTCCTGAACTACAGGTGCTGCCTGCTCTTTGGGCATATTCAGATATACTGCTGCTCCGCCTCCGCCTACAACCAGCAAAAAAATCGCAGTCCAGATCCACTTTTTTCTCCGTTTTCTCCGTAGCTTGATTAAAGCATCATTTAAAACCGTTTCTGCCAACGCCTTTTCCTCCCTATGTGCTCCATGGCTTGTTCAACGTATACTCATTTTGATCCAACTCGATCGCCAGCTCTTCCATTTGCCGTTCAATCTGGTTTACTTTCAACTGGTTGTTTTTCAATTCCATCTCAATAATTAGACCTCTGGCCCACTTTTTGTGTGATAACTCCAAGGCTTCTTTTGCTGTACGCAAGCTTTCTTCCAGTTGTACGTATTTCTTTTGGTTTTCCTTAACCGTGGCATACAAATTGCGGAGTGATTCAGCAAAATCCTTTTGACCTTTGGCGAGCTCCTCCTTAGCTGTATCAACATCCATTTTAGCTAGATCGTAAGCACCTGCACCGTTATTAAAATCAAAATATCTCACATTGAGTTCCGAAGTTTTGATACTATCCTCCAGCTTCCATAAATTCGGATTCATGTCTGTCAGCTGTTGTATATGTAATTCAATATCCAGCTTCTTCGGTTCCTTGTACACGGGTCGATCCACCATTTCATAGGCTGTTCCGTTAGGCTGTCCCATGAGGAAGTTCAGAGCATCCCTGGATTTTTGCAACGCAATTTTTCCCTGCTCGACTGCTTGCTCCGCCTGGACTCTGGCCTGTATACTCTCGTTTTTCGCATATTCAGACAACTTGCCTCGCGCAAATTTGGCAAGTGCAATCTTTTCCTCCGCTTGGGCGATTTCAAGCGCCTCCAGATCATTTTTCACCTGATTCTCTGCTACAAACACACTTTGGTAGCTTTTCATTACATTAAAATAAATCTGGTCTTTGGCATATTGCGCCTGCTTTTTGCTGGCTAGATAGGATAGTGTCGAGGAACTGTAATTCCTCCAGGACGTTTCATTATCAACATACTCATTGTCTATATAATCGATAGGTGAATTACCCAGCTCCTTTTCGGCATTTTTCAGTTCAAGTCTACGGCGCTCTACATCCCGCTCGGCGGTACGCGTATTGTAGCTGTTCGTCTGTGCCCATTCCACTGCCTGCTTAAGCGTTAATGGAGGTAGAGCCTGTCCCGTTACGGATGATGTCTTTGACGTAGCCGTAGCAGATGAATTAACTGACATATTTGCTGACATGCTTCCTGATGGACTGTCAGCCTGTACAGTGGTGACCAAGCCTGTAGAAAAGGACAATACAAGCAGCACGGCAGCCGCTTTTTGCTTCATAAATGAATTTCTCCCCTTTCGGTGCATCTTCGAATCTTTTCCATTCTTTTCGACATAAATTTCCACGAATTCTTCGCAATCTAATTGTACTTTTAGGTTTATGTTGGTACAAGGTGTCAAAACAATACATTTTTGTAACCTTTGCTGCCAGATTACTCGTTGTAAACTACTTTACACCCCACCAGACATAGATTTAATCTGTTTTTACCTGAACTTTACCTAAATTTCAGCTAATTTTAAGGAAACTAACAGCATCTATTAAGGTTTGGAACATATACTAGAGAAAGAATAACAGCCGCTCACTAGGAGGGTTAATAGATGATAAAAGAATCTCGCATGACAACTACTAACGAACCGTCTGATTTATGGATGACTCGCTTTCTACGCGAATCAGATCAAAAAAAGAAACAACTCATTCGGGAAGCCCGAAAAAATAATGATATACCGCTAATGAACAGTATTTCTTTTCACCTTGCCCAGCGTGACCAGCAGCATCTGATTGGATAAGCTTAACTGGGAAATCTAGTGCTATATATGAATACCCCCCTTCGTTAATCTACATGATACGCCAGTTTAAAAAGAGACGGGACAAATCAAAACTATGATTTGTCCCGTCTCTTTTTGGCGAGGATTCAGACTAGTGTTGTATTGTGTCTCAAAAACAATGCCACCTTTGCTCGTTCCTCGCCTATTCTTCCATCTCCGTCTGCGGATGATATAGATATTGATCCAGCGGGATACGTCCGTTTGCATTAAACTGTATGCCCTCCTCTTCCAAGTACAGGCGCTGCAGGGATGCGGACTCATCCTCCTGCAAAGCAATCTCTCCCAAGCGGTTGACTACTCTATGCCATGGAAGTCGATGTTTTTGGCTCAGTGTATGCAAAATTCGCACCACCTGTCTAGCACCTCTTGGGCTTCCGGCCTCTGCCGCAATTTGACCATAAGTCATTACTTTTCCCTCAGGGATCAGCAATATAATCTGAAGCACTCGGGCAGTGAAAGGCTGCATGTTCTAATTCCTCCGCATTACTATTGCTTTTTTCCATTATTATAGCACCCTGAACAGAGGCCAAAAACCCCTGCTCCTACAATTGTAAGAAGCAGGGGTAAAACCATCATTGAAATTTAGAATCCACTCAGACCCTGCTTCTTCAAATCCTGTGCTACTAATCGCGCCAGTTCCCTTGCACCCGCAAAGTTTGGATGTAGTGTATCACCGTTCATATACAAAGCCAGCGTAGCATCTTTGCCAATAGAGGTGAAATAAGCTGAACTAAGAACATTCAGATCGACTAAAGGCGTTTGTTCCTCTTGAGCCAGTGCCAAAATAGCGCTTCTATACCATCTGTTTTCAGCGTTGTGTACATTGTTAGCATTAAAGTCAGTGGCTCGGCCTTGCGGTGTTGACAGAATTACCGTCGCCCCCTTAGCCTTCACCTGCCGAATCATATCCCGCATCCAATCCTTAAACTCCGCTTCGCTTTCGTTATGCTTTGGATTGGTGTCATTAATGCCTAATTGGAGAATAAAATAATCCCCTGGCTTGATATATTGAACGATCGCCTCTAACTGACCATCGTGATGGAAGCCTCTAGCAATCTGGCCCCCTGACGCCATATTGCGAATTTGAAAAGTATTCGTGTTTACAAACTCTGGCAGCAGTTGACCCCATCCTGCCTGCACACTGCTATCTAGCGGATAATAGTTACATACCGTAGAATCCCCGCCGATATAAATCGTGCGATTCGTTACTGGATTGCTAGACAATTGCCTGATTTCCAGTGCACTGAGTGTGAAGACTGCGCCCTCTTTGCCTTCAGTAACTAGCAGATTTAATTGTCCGTCTGTCACTGGAATTTGAAAACGATCCTTGGCCCCATTTCCCGTCATATTTATGACCTGATACACCCCTTCGGCCGCAACACTCGAACGAGAAGTATTTCCTAAAGTAACCGACACCTCATACAAACCTGGAGGAAGATCGACGTCGAAAGTATTCTCGCTTTTCGTACCTGTAGCCAAGAATTGTACCGCATCACTTGCCACTCCAGTTCCCGATGCACTGACATTACGCATATTCTCAGGGGTACGAAAGCCATAGCCACGTGCAGAGTCATAGGACAGCGAAGCGCTCACTCCGGTATACCCCGTTTCGACCGTACCCCCGCCAAAATCAAACTTGTACTCGCCAGTTGATGCATGTGCCGGGGTAGCTATACCCAGCCCCGGCGCACCACATAAAAAGGCTGCTAAAAGCATACCAGTCAATCCTTTTTTCCACTTCATTCTTCATTCCTCCTCCAGATTTTTAATTGCATGAAGCAAAGATTTTTTTGTAAGCGCATACATAAAATTCTACCCATGGTTGCAGGGTTGTACCTATGTCATTCTTATGCAATTGAAAAATAGCTTATTCGTTAAGCTGAACTTGTACTTGTCAGCCTGCATAGTGAGTATGATCCAGTATATTATATGCCTGTACACAAAAAAGCTTCGCAGATCCAACTGCGAAGCTCCCTGAAGCAAAATTCTGTTAGTTCAAAACTACTGCATTAATCCGAAACCAAAATCCCGTCGAAGCTCTCTGGACCTACTCGTATTGTACCCAGCAGGTTAGCTGATACAAAGGCTGTATACACCAATTGTGGCGTAATCGGTGGGTTAAAATCATCTGCTGAGAACGCAATAACCTGTGGAGCTAATAAACTTAAATTAAAAGTTGACGTAGCCGAATAAACAACAGGGTCTGTTATCTGCGTACCTCTCACAATAGTAATTGTAATCCCTACTAAAGCAAGTGGAATTTGGAGAGATATAGTTCCTTTAAGCAGAACCCGTGGTGTACCTGTAGCTCCTTGGGTGTTTAATCCGATCTGTCCGAACAATTGCGGCGTATTTAAAAGAGTGATTGGGATGGCAATAGAGTTGGCTGTCGAAGCATTTTGGGATGTTCTTCCATCAATAAATGTTCCCATAGTTTCTCCTCCTCTCTCTATCAGATACTCATAGTCTATGAAAAAATCAGTTTTGTGCTTGGACTGAATAACTTGTAAAACACACAACTTCTGATGAATAGGCGAATGTACAGCCCCTTCTCTGATCCTGTGAATACACTAAACCAACACTGGGAAAGGAGGGACGTAATGTCCAATAAGTTTAGAGCCACGTTGAGGGGGGCTAATGAAGTGCCTCCTGTCAGAACGAATGCGACAGGAACTGCGGAATTTCGTTACCGTCCAGCGAGCCAGCAATTAAGCTTTGAGCTGACGGTTCGCAATATTTCACGGGTAACTGAAGCGCACATTCATCTGGGACGAAGAGGAGAAAATGGTCCTGTTGTTGCTACACTGTTTGGCCCTTCGAAGTTTGGGATTACCGTAAGAAGAGGTGTCGTTACCGGCGTGCTGCGTGCAATTGATCTTACCGGTCCACTCAGAGGCAGAACCATTAATGATTTGGTATGCCAAATTAGAGAGGGCAATGCCTACGTCAACGTCCACACGATCCGTCATCCGAACGGTGCCATTCGTGGGCAAATCAGACGCGCACCTATCAAACGTTGCAAATAACGAATGAACATGAGTACTAAAAAGAACTTCCATGCTGCTCATTTTGAGCCTATGGAAGTTCTTTTTTTTAATTCTTAACAAAAGTTAAGAAGTTCATAAGCGATTCTTAAGCCGCTCCCTTTCAGGTTGTTAAGAACTTTATCTTTTAATAGAAAGAGTTCAACAAGATACAGTTCACTACTGAAAGGAAATGAAGCTTATGAAGCCTACGACCAAAGAAAAAATTCCTGAATTACAGTTGGTCAGAGCCATGGCGATTTTAGCCGTCTTAATGGTACATGCCACTTCCTATGCAACGGTCCAACTTACAAATTCCAGCCTTTATGTTGTATATAATGCGCTCAATGTGTTGATGAAGTACGGTACCCCTGTATTTATCGCGCTTAGCAGTATGGTGCTGTTCTATAACTATAAGGATCGTCCGCTGGGACGACAGCTCTTGAGGCGCTTTTATAAGCAGAGATTGCTATACATCCTCTTACCTTATGTCATGTTTTCTCTGTTTTATTTCATCCTGTCCCTTATGGCTGGCAGTACCGAACCATGGAGTATAACTACACTTGCGGAAAACTTTGCTCTGAAACTGGTTACGGGCAAAGCGTACACCCATTTATATTATATTTTTATCATGATGCAATTTTATCTTGCATTTCCATGCATACTGTGGCTATTCCAGCGTTATCAGCAATTTCCGCAATGGTCTATTGTCATTGGGCTGCTGCTACAGTGGTCATTTATAATTAGCAACAAATTTCTCTTTCAGGTTCAAAATAAAGGCAGCTGGGCGCTGTCCTATGTGGCCTGCTACATGCTGGGCGCAGCTCTCGGCTATTACTATCCCCAGCTTCGAACTTGGTTTCTGATACGTAAGGAGGAACGAAGTTTTACAAGCGTACTGACATGGATCGCAATTTGGGCTTTATGGCTGATTTCAGCCACCATTCATGTCTATATGTGGTACGAAAATAGATTGTACGGAACCTCGTACAATTCGCTAGTTTTTGAACTTATGTATAACATGTACAGCCTGTCTAGTCCGCTGGTATTACTACAGATTTCCTTCTTAATGTATAGAAGACAACATTCCTTTGTCATTCGCAAGCTGGAACGTCTGGGCACACTGTCCTTTGGTGTGTATCTCATACATCCATTTTTCCTACTCTTGTATCGGCAGTTTTCACCACACATTGGCTCACCGCAGCTTATTCATGTGTGGTACGCTGGAGGTTTTTTCTGTGCACTTCTTTGTTCTTGGCTCGTCGTGTCGGTCATCGCCCGCTTCCTGCCATGTGCTTGGATTTTGTTCGGTCAGCTACCGGGTACAGGAAAAAGGAACTTCAAGCAAGAAGAGCGCATGTCTTCGCCCGAAACGCTACTATTCAAAGGCCGATGATACCCAACAAACGACCTGAGAAGAGTGTCCATAGCCTCCATCGCCAAAAAGGTATATAATACGCCCATATTGTATACTGCTGGAAAGAACAGAAAGGGTGCACAACCATGCATAACATGCATAACGGAACCATTTTATTAGTAGACGATGAACCTGAAATTATTAAGCTCATGCAAATATATTTAGAAAATGAAGGATATCGCTTGCTCATGGCACGGGACGGACTGGAAGCGCTGGAGCAGGTTAATCGGGAACAGATAGATGTAATGGTGCTGGATGTGATGATGCCCAACATGGACGGGATTGAAGCCTGCATGAAAATCAGGGAAACCGAGCATTTTCCGATCATTATGTTGTCTGCGAAGGGACAAGATATGGACAAAATTACAGGGCTTAGCGTTGGGGCCGATGATTATGTCACCAAGCCGTTCAGCCCGCTGGAGCTAGTGGCACGCATCAAATCCCAGCTACGTAGAGTACGGAAATATACCCACTCCTCTCCTATATTGGAGCATGAAATGGTACTGGATGAACTCTCCATTAACACTGTTACACATGAGGTCACTCTCGCTGGAGAATCCGTTAAGCTGACTCCGCGTGAATTCGCTATTGTTGAGCTTTTGGCTCGACACCGGGGTCAAGTGCTGAGCATGGAGCAGATTTATGAGAAGGTCTGGAAGGAACAATATCTGGAATCCAACAACACGCTAATGGTTCATGTGCGTAAAATTCGCGAGAAAATTGAGACTGATCCAAGAAAGCCCAAATACCTGAAAACGGTGTGGGGCATCGGCTATAAAATGGAAAAATTCGATTAATGGAGGACTTGCGTCTTGAAGGCAAAACGATACGATACGCTGGGATGGAAGCTGGCAGCCCTTAGCCTTGCCGCCTTCACTTTAACTGGACTAATTTTAATGGTGTTTTATTATGGAGCGTCTTTGCTGTTATGGCTGAATCCCTCGCGTTCTTTTTTTGGCACTCGGCTGATCCGCTGGACCGTCAATCACATTGGTTCCTCACTGATCTTGCTGGTGTGTGGGCTGCCTTTATATATTTATTTCTTTTTCCTTTTTACCAAAAATACGATTGGCTATCTACGCGAGATTACGACAGGGATGCAGAATTTCGCGGACGGAAATTTATCCTATTCGATCCCGGTATCTTCCGCAGATGAACTGGCAACCTTGGCAAAAAATATGAACACCATGGCAGACAAGCTCCGTCTTTCAATAGAAGAAGAACGGGCTTCCGCCAAAGCGAAAAACGACCTGATCACTGGTGTATCCCACGATCTTCGCACCCCGCTAACATCGGTGATTGGCTTTTTGGAGTATATTGAAACCGACCGTTACCGGGATGAAATTGAGCTACGCTATTATGTAAACATTGCTTATGAAAAATCGCTGACGCTTAAAAAGCTGATCGACGAGTTATTTGAATACACGCGTGTGAGTGGTGGTAGCCTGCCACTGGAGCTGGAGCCTGTAGACCTCGGCAAATTGCTCACTCAACTTGCTGAGGAATTTGTACCCTCACTGGAACAGGCGGACATGTCCTATCGTGTCCGAATCGTTGAGCCTGTTCGGATTTTGGCCGACACGGACGAGCTGGTGCGCCTGTATGAAAATTTATTTTCCAATGCGATTCGATACGGAAAGGATGGTAAGCGTCTCGATATCACGATAGGACGTGAAAGCGATGAAGCGATAGTGATCTGCACCAACTACGGCACCCCGATTCCACCGGAAGATGTCCCACATCTCTTTGAACGGTTTTACAGAGTGGACAAATCACGCTCCAAGGAAACCGGAGGTACCGGGCTGGGCCTTGCTATTACCAAGAGCATTACCGAGCTACACAATGGCCGCATTTCGGTTAGGAGTAATCGCAAACAAACAGATTTTGAAACCCGTTTTCCGATCTATCGCGCCCGTTAGACGGGCAGTATAACGCTAACCAATCAACAATGTATAAACGATACCTGGTCCGTGTACACCGATCGTCAAATCATTTTCGATATCCGACGAGCGGCTCGGTCCAGTAATAAAATGAATGCCTGCGGGCAATTGCTCGCGCCTTGCTACGTCAAAACCGCTTAAAATCTCGCCCAGTCGTGTTCGCAGACGTTCCACGGGCAGGAGAATGATCAGCACGGTCGGCAGCAGACTGACCGAGCGCCCCTTCTCCGGCGAGGATAGCACTGCTACCGAGCCGGTGTAGGCGGCGGCCTCATCGGCCATGACGATGCCGATATCGGCCTCCGCGGCGCGTGCCTTCCAGTCTTCGGCTGGATCGGTGTTCCACACCGACAGTCGGACTTCCGGCAGCGCTGCTTCCAACTGGAGCGCATCCAGGTCCGGCTCATTCTGCCGGACGATATAGGCTGCTCCCAGCTCGCGCGCCTTGTGCGCGATCCAGTCTGCCGCCTTCTTCAGATCCGGCAGACGCACCACATGTCCGCCAACACTTGTAAAGTTGGCGGTGAACTCCTCAATGCGCTGCTGCGCACTCCATTCGAATTTGTGCCAAAACGCAGGTGCGCCGCGAAACGGCTGCATCGGTGGCTCCGTCTGTCGCGGACGCTTGAGCCGCGCCGCAATGCCTTCCATAAAGCGCGCCTGCTTGACACGGGATTCTGCTTGCATTTGATGAAGCCATGCTTCATGCTCCGCTTTTGCTTGCGCAGAAGGATTACGCTGTTCACTCATGCTGCATCCCACCTTTTCTTCTACCCGCCAAGATCGTCTCCATTCGGCTGAGAATGTCCGGATGCATGACCTTGCGTTCCTGCTCCAGCTCACGCGCTAGTGTGTTCCAGTGCTGACGGAAGGATTTATTCGCCAGACTAGGAGCCACACGGTACGTATTCCAGCCTTTTAAGGGGCCAAGCTTAAGGGTAATTTCTCCCTTACGAACCACCGCTTTCTGTGCGATCTGCCCGAGACTGATCGCCGCAGCGAATCGCTTCGAGCTGGAAACTACCGCCGCAAAACCTTTCATCCCGATCGTCTCCAGCTTATCCCCTTGTCCTGCCTCCACCTTGCGTCTACGCAAATAAACCAGCATATCATGCAGTGGTATTTTGACCGGACAGGCTTCATAACACGCTCCACACAGACTGGACGCACTCGCAATATCGTTCCACTCTTCAATGTTGCCATGAAGGGCAGGCGTAAGCACTGCACCGATAGGACCGCTATATGTCCCGCCATACGCGTGCCCCCCAATGTGTCGGTACACCGGACAAGCGTTCAGGCAAGCGCCGCAGCGGATGCAATTTAACAGCTCTTGAAACTCAGGATTGCCTAGCTGAAGCGAACGCCCGTTATCTACGATGATAATGTGCATTTCCTCCGGTCCATCGGCATCCTGGCTGCGCCGGGGTCCTGAAATACCGGACATATACATCGTCAGCTTTTGTCCGGTAGCGGAGCGTGGCAGCAATGTAGCCATCACCTCCAAATCTGTCCAGGATGGAATAATTCGCTCCATACCCATCAGTGTGATTTGCGTTTTGGGCAGAGTAGAAACCATGCGAGCGTTGCCTTCATTTTCAAACAAAACCATGGAACCCGTCTCGGCAATGGCAAAATTGCAGCCTGTCATGCCAATATCCGCATCTAAAAACTTTTCACGCAGCTTTTTGCGGACAAAGCCCGCCAATATCGTCGTATCTGCGGACAGCTCCTCTCCCGCTTCTTTGGATAGCAGCTCGGCAATCTGATAACGATTTTTGTGAATCGCAGGGATCACGATATGAGATGGTGCCTCTCCCGCCAGTTGAATAATATACTCACCGAGGTCACTTTCAATCGTCTCGATATCCGCACCTTCCAGCGCCTGATTCAAATGCAGTTCCTCCGACACCATCGACTTGGATTTGACGACAAAACGGGCTTGATTATGCGCGGCAATGTCCAGTGTAATGCGCACGGCATCCACTGCGGTGTCGGCAAAATGGATATGCACCCCGTTGGCACGGGCATTTTCTACAAACAGATTTAGGTAATAGTCCAGATGGGCAATGGTATGAAGCCGAATTTTACGCCCCCGCTCACGCCATTCCTCCCAATTTCCATGCTGCTCTGAAGCTGTCCGCTTGCCGTTGCGCAGTCGCTCGGTAGTGAAACGAACTGCATTCCGCAAAAAATCATCATTCAGAGCCAGCTCTGCACGTTTTTTGACCTTTTGATTCATAGAGTGCGTATGTACAGCGGTCATGCGTGCTTCACCCCTTCGTATAACAGCTCTGCCAGATGCATCACCCGAACTGGCTCTTTCCGATATCTGAGATTACCGGCGATATTCATCAAACAGGCCATGTCCAGTCCGACCAGTACCTCGGCTTCCGTCTCCCTGATATGGTCCACTTTTTCAGTCACCATCGCACCCGAAATATCGGGCATTTTCACCGCAAAAGTACCACCAAACCCACAGCAGTCCTCCGCAAAAGGAAGCGGCACTAATTGCAAACCCTTTACGCTGCCAAGCAGCTTCATCGGTTCCTCCTTTACGCCGAGCAAACGTGTTCCATGACAAGACGGATGATAGGTTACCGTATGCGGAAAAGACGCACCCACATCGGTCACGCCAAGCACCTGCACCATAAATTGTGTAAACTCATACGTCTTTTGCTCCAGCCTCCGTGCCGACTCCAGCCACTCAGGCTCATCCTTGAACAACTCCGGGTAATGATGAATCATATATGTGCAGGAACCGGAAGGAGCTACGACAAAATCACTGTTATTAAACGCTTTCAAAATCGTTTTTGCCGCTGCCCTTGTTTCATCCCAATAGCCGCTGTTATAGGACGGCTGCCCGCAGCATGTCTGCACCTTGGGAAATTCTAGCTCGACACCATATCTGGCAAGCAAGCGGACCATCGCTTCCCCTACCTTGGGATACATCGCATCACTTAGACAGGTAATAAATAAAGATACCTTCAAACGGCACACCCCTTCCGTCCATTTTCCAAAGGAAAACTTTCATCATAAGCATAAGCTTGCAGTGGGATTCTCACCTATGTTGATCTTACTCATCAGAGAATCCCGCTGCAACAGCGATCGTAAATCAAATGAACCGCAGAGCGACCTCACGCCGGAAACTACCTGCTTACACAATCGTAACCGGAATGGACAACTCTGCGAGCTGACTGCGAATCGGGTCCGACAGCCGCGAATCTGTAATAATTTCGGACACTTGCGTCAAGTTCACGACATGGGTAAACGCCTGCTGCCCGAATTTGCTCGCATCTGCCAGTAAAATTACCCGATCCGCAATGCTGAC
The DNA here is from genome assembly GCF_011800295.1 of Paenibacillus sp. EKM301P. Lineage (NCBI taxonomy): Bacteria > Bacillati > Bacillota > Bacilli > Caryophanales > Paenibacillaceae > Paenibacillus > Paenibacillus sp. EKM301P. The sequence goes on from NZ_JAALFM010000020.1 coordinate 26,950, forward strand.
CATTTTCTGCTTCAAACGAGCTTGCAGCTCATTTGATTCACTAATGCCGCGATCCAGATGAACTCCCTGACTGGAAAAAAACAGCTTATCCACATAATAGGTTTCTAATGAACGCTCTGCAAGCGGGCCCACGAATGACAGTGAACGTTGAAGCAGCTGTCCTCCCGTCGAAATGACCTCGATTTTTTCCTTACCTGCCAGCTCTGTAGCTACCCGAATCGAATTCGTTAGTATCGTTAAAGGAATATCCGGCAGACTGGACGCCATATACCAGGCAGTCGTACTGGCATCCAGCAAAATGCGATCGTGCGGCTGAATCTGCTTGACCGCTTCCTCAGCAATCCGACGCTTTTCCTCCGCGTTCATAATTTCCCGTACCGCATAGGGCGTTTCAGGCTGCTCGTTTTTGACACTAACCGCTCCCCCATGAGAACGGCGCAGTCGTCCCGCCTGCTCCAGACGATCGAGATCGCGGCGAATCGTTTCTTCCGTTACTTTACACAGCTCACTCAATTCGGACACCCGTATGCTTCCTCTTTCATTTACGAGCTGCACTATCATCTCATATCTTTCTGCGACCAGCATGGCAATCTCACTCCACATCTTTAATGTACAAAAAGTCCTGTCACCCGCCGGAACCGCCCGTAGGCATCCTCCCACGCTTCTGACTCGGCAGGTTCATATTCCTCTACGGTAATAGAATCCGCAATGACCCGGCGTGCTTCCCATATATCGGCGAACTTTCCCTGTGTCATCCATTGTACCGCAAGATTGCCGATTGCGCTCGCTTCTGCGGGTCCTGCCCATACGGGTTTTTGAATCGAATTGGCCGTCCATTGGCACAGAAAGCGATTTTGAATCCCTCCGCCGACCATATGCAAACCATTAAAACGCTGTCCTGACACCCGTTCTGTAAGCTCCAAAATGTAGCGATACTTTAACGCCAGACTTTCCAGAATGCAGCGCGTAATCTCTCCCGGCGTCTCCGGCATTAGCTGCCCGGTATTGCGGCAGTATTGGCGTATGCGTGTTCTCATATCCCCGGCATGCAGAAACAGTTCATCATCCGGGTCAATCAAACAAGTGAACGCTGGAGCCTGTTCCGCCATATGAACCAATTCAGGAAAAGAATAGGAGTTTCCCTGCCGTTCCCACTCTCTGCGCGCCTCCTGTAGAATCCACAGTCCCATGATATTTTTTAGCAGCCTGTAGGTTCGGCCTACGCCGCCTTCATTTGTAAAATTAAATCGAAGCGTATCATCATTAATTACTGGCTGTGCGGTCTCCGTTCCCATCAGGGACCATGTTCCGCAGCTCAAGTACGCAAAGGACCGCTCCAGCGCTGGTACGGCAGCCACTGCTGATCCTGTGTCATGCTCTGCTACTGCAATCACAGGAATCGCTCCAATACCCAGATCCGTCATGACCGATGAACGGATTGTACCTGCAACACTTCCCGGCTCCAGTACCTCTCCAAACCAAGAGCGGGGAATGTTGATTCCAGACAAAAGCTCATCATCCCATTTTTGCTGTAACGGATGATATAACTGCGTGCTGGTTGCATTAGAAAACTCATGATACATTTCACCTGTCAGAAAATACCGCAGCAAATCAGGGATCATCAGGAAATGTTCTGCCTGCTCCAGCAAGGGTGATCTTGCATTTTGCATAGCGGCTAGCTGATAAATCGTATTAAACGTCAAAAACTGAATGCCTGTGCGCTGAAAAATAAAATCTTTTCCCAGCCGTTCCTGTACTTCTTCCATTACTCCATGGGTGTGCCAATCCCGATAATGATAAGGGTTGCCCAGCAATTCGCCGGTTTCTCCAATCAGTCCAAAATCGACCGCCCAGGAGTCAATCGCCAGGCTGGATGGGTTCACTCTCATATGCTTGGCTTTGAGCAATCCTTGCTGAACCTCGTGATAGAGACGCAATATATCCCAGTGCAGGCGCTCCCCAACCTTGACCGGATCATTGGAAAAGCGATGGATTTCCTCCACCACGATACGTGAATCGGTTAATTTTCCGAGTAGAACCCTGCCGCTGCTTGCCCCCAAATCATAAGCGAGGATGCTCACCAGCTCGCACCACCCTTGCCTCTTTTCAAAATCTGCGTACCATACTCAGACGCCAAATAGGCTTTCATTGGATCTGCAGGTAATCCTTGCTCTTCACGGATTGCTTTGAGCAACGGGGCCACATCAAACTCAAATGCTTGGCGTACGGCATCCTCCGCACCCAGCACATCCTGACGGCTCACCGCTTCCTCTACCTCTGCATGATTGATCAAAAGTGCCTTCGCATATTGAGTCTGCACATTTAGGACCGAGCGAATCATGGCCGGAATTTTGGGTTCGATATTGTGCGACTGATCGATTAAATAAGCAATTTTATCGACAGTATGACGGATATCTGCATCGACATCCTGAGCTGCGTTCAAAATCTGATAAAAGATTAAAAACAGCTCATACGGATTGGAGGAACCCACGATCAGATCATCATCCGCATATTTATAACTGTTAAAATGAAAGCCACCCAGTCGCTTCTCATCCATTAAAAACGCAACAATGTGCTCCACGTTGGCTCCCGGCAGATGATGCCCTGTATCCACCAGCACCTGTGCCTGCGGCCCCAACTTGGTCGCGTAATGGTACGCCATGCCCCAATCGGCAATATCCGTATGGTAAAAAGCCGGCTCAAACGCCTTGTATTCAATCAGCATGCGCATATCCGGCGTAAGCGCCTTATACATTTCATGGAGCGCCTCCAGCATCCAATTTTTGCGTTTGCGAATGTCCCCCTGACCGGGATAATTCGTTCCGTCCGCAAACCATAGGCTAAAGTCGTTGGAGCCTGTTTCCTTTGCAATATCCACGCATTCCAGCAAATGGTTGATAGCCTTGCGACGGATTGCCGGGTCTACATTAGTTACGCTACCGAGCATGTAGTCCTCGTCTTGAAAGAGATTGGGATTTACCGCCCCAATTTGCAGGCCAAGACTTTCGGCATGACTGCGAAGCTTGCCGTAATTGTCAACTTTATCCCACGGGATGTGAATGGCAACGGACGGACATAAGCCTGTCAAGGCATGAACCTGTGCTGCATCCTCCAGCTTTTCGAACGGATCACGCGGCACACCCGTTTTCTGAAAGACTTTAAAACGTGTACCTGAGTCGTCATATCCCCAGGAAGGTGTTTCTATGCTAAGCGCTCTCAGTTTGGTCTTTACTTGCTCTAGGTCAATGTCTCGTTGTTGCTGCTGATCCTCGAATAAGGCGTACGCTTTGTCACTCATCGTGGTTCCTCCTTGGAAAATGAAGTGAGTTATGGGAGGCCGCTTCGCTGCTGACCACCCATAAAGTCACTTCTATTTTAAAGTGTTGATGTATATATAAAAGGATGAAAACACGCAAATAAGTGTTGTTGCTTATTTACGTGTTTCCCAGAGTATTTTTACATCCCTTCGGAACTATGGGCTTGTGCCCTCGATTAATGAAATGGATTAGTGAAATAGAAATGAGTCTATCGCTTACAGAGGTTCATTTGAATTAGGCTAGCGTGTAAAGGCTGCTGGGACGCCGCCGTCGATGGTCAGCATACAGCCTGTCGTTTTCTCTGCCTTGGATGAGGCGAAAAAGGCAATACCTTCTGCGATATCCTGCGGGTAAATGTTGACCAGCAGTGTCGTTCGCTTGCGGTAATGCTCCTCCAACTGGTCTGGCTCGATGCCGTAGGCAGCGGCGCGTTCATTGCGCCAATTGGAGTTCCAGATTGCCGAGCCTTGCAAAATCGCATCCGGCAAAATAGTGTTTACGCGGATACCGTATTCCCCGCCTTCTGCGGCAATACAGCGAGCCAGATGCGCTTCCAGCGCCTTGACCGAGCTGTAGGCCGTTACATTTTTGCCTGCGTAGATCGAGTTTTTGGAACCGACGAACACCATACTGCCGCCAAGTGTCTGTTCCTTCATCAGCTTGAACGCTTCACGCGCGACTAAAAAATAGCCTGTTCCCAGCACGTTTACATTTAAATTCCATTCCTTTAATGATGTCTCATCGAACGGACTGGATGTAGCAAGCCCTGCGTTGTTAACGATGACATCTACACCACCATAGATCAGCGCCGTCTCGGCATAGGCCGTCTGGATTTGCTCCTCCTGCGTCACATCCATTTTCACGGCAATTGCACGGTTTTCACCGTAACTGCTATTGATGTCTGCAGCTACCTTTTGCGCACCTTCCAGATTGAGATCTGCCAATACAACATGCGCACCTTCATCTACTAAACGCCGTGCGGTTGCACTGCCGATTCCGCCTGCACCACCCGTAATGAATGCAATTTTGCGTGAAAATTCTGCTTCTGCCGGCGCAAGTGACAGCTTATAAAGCTCCAGCGGCCAGTATTCCACGTTGTAAGATTCATTTTCACTAAGCGAAACAAATTCTCCTAACGCCGTTGCTCCTCGCATGACAGCAATGGCACGATGATATAAGGCGCCGCTCACCTGCGCATTGCTCCAGCTTTTGCCTGTGTTGATCATACCGATACCCGGAATTAAGATGACACGCGGTGCTGCTTCAAATCTCACGTCTCCTTCATGTCGATTGCGCTCAAAATAAGCTTGGTACTGCTCCTTATAGGTTGCTATACCCTCGGCAAGCTTAACTTTCAACCCCTCTACATCCTCCATATCCGGTGTCCAATCTACATAGAGCGGCTTCATTTTGGTATGAACCAGATGATCCGGGCACGCTGCCCCAATCTGAGATAAAGCAGCAGAATCCTGGCCGTTCACAAACTCCAGCACATCCTCCGCGTCATCAAAAGTGAGGATCATCCTTTTCTCATCACTGACTGCACCTCGAACGGATGGCATGATCTGGGACACCATGCTGCGCCGCTCCTCTAAAGTAAGCGCTTTATATTTTACGCCTCCAAATCCCTGCTTTTCTTCTTGGCGGGCTTTAATATAGCTTTCTGCTTCTTGGATGATTTCAATCGTTTTGGCATAAGCTGCTTCGGAAGTGTCTCCCCACGTAACCAAGCCATGCTTTTCCATCAGTACCAACTCAGCTTGTGGGTGCTCGAGCACCCCTTGGGCAATCATTTTCGACAGCTTAAAGCCAGGACGGATATAAGGTACCCATACAAAACGTTCACCGAAAATTTCCTTAGCGATTTCCTTGCCGTTATGCGCACAGCACAAGCTGATGATCGCATCCGGATGTGTATGATCGACATGCTTAAATGGCAAAAATGCGTGTAGCAATGTCTCAATTGAAGCCCGCGGATGCTTGGCATCTATCATACAGTTCGCCAAATATGCGGTCATATCCTCGTCAGACATCTCTTCCCGTTCAAACAGTGGACGAATATCCTCCATACGAAGCCCTGTGAAGTTATGCGCTTTCATTGTTGCGAGATCGGAACCGCTACCCTTAACATACATCACCTCTACTTCACGCCCGCGAAAATCTTGTATCGTCGTTTTGGCCGAAGTGTTGCCGCCTCCCCAGTTGCACACGCTCCGATCTGTGCCAATCAGGTTAGAACGATATACGAGCTGTTCCAGCGTGCTTTTCTGCTCAGATGCTTGCGAAGAATTCCATAGACTTTGTACCATAGGAAAAAGACCTCCAAGTTCTGTTTTGGTTTTGAATGGCTTTATTAAGGTGGATATTTTTATTTACGGAGACTATAACATTTTTGTTTAAATTTGAAAATATAAAATACAAAAATAATCAAAAATAATTTTTAATTTTATCCATATGTAAACACGAATATATTCATCTGTAAAACAATCATGACCACACAGACACACACAGACAATAAAGGCCGTGCCAGGAATGGTTATAAGAACCTCTCTGGCACAGCCTCGTTTGTTTAACTCATTTATTTACTCATCTATGCGCATCACTTGGGCTAGTAGCTCGTACGAACGCAAACGTGCCTGGTGATCATATACCTGAGCGGTGGTAATCAACTCATCGGCTCTCGTCTGGTTGATTATAAAATCCAGCCTTTGCTTGACTGTGTCAGGACTACCGATTGCTGAATACCCCAGCATATTACCACGAACCATCTCCTTCTCCTGCTCACTCCAAAGCTTATCCATGTCATCGACTGGTGGTTTTAGTCCTCCGCTATGTCCGCGCAGCACATTTAAAAATTGTTGTTCTTGTGAAGTAAAAAGCCGTTGTGCTTCTTCATCAGAATCTGCAGCAACCACATTCACACCAACCATCACATACGGTTGATCCAGTGCCTTGGACGGCCGGAAATTACGGTGATACAATTCCAGCGCCTGTAGCAAATGAGCCGGGGCAAAGTGGCTAGCGAACGCAAACGGCAGCCCAAGCTGACCTGCCAGCTGAGCACTGAATCCGCTTGAGCCCAACAACCAGATAGGTATATCCATCCCTTCTCCTGGAATCGCTCTCACCCCCGGCACGGCTCCGTTTAACGCTGGATTCAGGTAAGAGCGCAGCTCATTCAGTTGCTCGGGGAAATCTTCCCCCGTGGTGTGCAGCCCTCGCCGCAATGCTCTCATTGCAGGTTGATCCGTGCCGGGAGCCCGACCAAGTCCCAGATCAATTCGCCCCGGATAAAGCGACTCTAAGGTTCCAAACTGCTCCGCAATTATGAGTGGAGCATGGTTAGCCAGCATAATACCACCTGAACCGACCCGAATCTTGTGGGTATGTGCAGCCACATGTCCGATGATCACAGAAGTAGCAGCGCTGGCAACCGCCTGCATATTATGATGCTCCGTTAGCCAATAGCGTCGGTACCCCCATTGCTCAGCATGCTGGGCAAGATCCACCGTATCACGAAAAGAATCGGCAGGAGTACCGCCTTCAATGACAGGTGCAAGATCTAATATAGACAGTGCAACATTCCGCGTGGTCATTTTATATAAACCTCCTGTCAAACTATTATTTTACGTATTTCTTTCAACGCCTTAATTCTTTGACCTATCAATTGATGCATCAACTATAATAATGCGTCCCTTTATGAATTGCAAATAATTTTAATTTTTAGTATTTATCAAAAAATAGTTTACTTTTACGATCAGCTCGTCTATCATGCTCATATGTGGATAATAATTATCCATGTTAGCCTGGTTATAACATATTGAGGTGATTGCTAGTGCATATGAAAACAGGTGTCGAACAATCTGTCTACGCTCTCCTTCTGCTCACGATGCTACCGGACAAAGCCGTTTTACCTGGAGAGGCCATTAGCCAGCAGTTAGGCGCTTCACCTACTTATTTTCATAAGCTGTTACGAAAATTGGTTAGCTCTGATTTGATTACTTCTGTACCTGGTGTCAAGGGCGGATTCAAATTAAAGAAAAAACCTGAGGATATACGAGTATTTGATATTTATCTGGCGATTGAGGGACAGCAAACCCTCTATTCTTCCAGCGGTATATACAACGATATGCTTGAATTAAAGAAAGACGATCAGTGCTGTTTACTGGCAAATTTGATGGAAGAAGCGGAAGCCTCCTGGAAAGCCGTTCTGAAAAGAGAAACCATCGCGTCACTCTCTGCTGACTTTTTTAAAGAAGGATATGATGCGAAAATTACTTCTTTGAAGAACTGGATTCAAGAAAAAATGGTCTTGTAAAGAACTTCAAAAACAGAAAGGGATATGAACATGAATGATTATTTAGTAAAAGCTCTTGCCTACAATAACCAGGTGCGGGCTTATGCTGTGAGAACAACGGAAACGGTAAGTGAAGCCCAGCAGCGTCATTATACCTGGCCAACAGCATCGGCTGCATTGGGACGTTCCATGACGGTGGGCGTGATGCTGGGAGCTATGCTTAAACATGAGGATAAACTGACGATTCGGATTAACGGTGGAGGGCCCATCGGCACTATTCTTGTCGATACCAACGCCAAAGGAGAAGTTAGAGGTTATGTAAAAAATCCGCAAACCCATTTTGAGCTTAATCAGATCGGGAAATTAGATGTCGCCAGAGCCGTAGGAACAGATGGAGCGCTGATTGTATCCAAAGATATCGGCCTAAAACAACCATTTGTTGGACAAGTCCCTCTCATATCGGGTGAACTGGGCGAGGACTTCACCTCTTATCTCGTTCAATCCGAACAAATTCCTTCTTCTGTGGGAGCAGGGGTTATTGTTAACCCGGATAACTCCATTCAGGCGGCTGGAGGTTTTATTATTCAGCTGATGCCGGGTACACCGGAAGAGGTTATCAGTTTTATCGAGAGACGGATTGAGAGCATTCCGAGCATCTCCGCAATGGTCATGGAAGGTCTTACGCCAGAGCAGATTCTGGTCCAGATTTTGGGAGAAGGCAACATGAACATACTGGAAACCATGCCTGTACAATTTCATTGTCCCTGCTCAGAAGAACGAGTTACCAATGCCATTATCAGCTTAGGGAATCAGGAAATAGAAGACATGATTCGTACCGATGGACAAGCTGAAGCCCATTGCCATTTTTGTAACGCACATTACCACCTTACCAAAGAAGATCTCGAAAACATGCTGGAAACAAACATCATTTAAATACGGGCTGTTCCCAAAAGTAGTTTTAGCTACTGGGGAACAGCTCTTTTCTTTCTCTCAATGCTTTCGATGGATGGTTTCCTTGACCAAAAACGGTAGACTTGTTTATGACGCAAGTGTTAATGTTATATTATTCCAATTACATGAGGTGAGATCCACTATGCTCGAAAAAGATACGCATGAAATTCTGGCTTATTATGATGGCGGTGCAGAAATAGGCAGATTAGAGCGAGGTATCGGAAAAATAGAGCTGGAAAGATCAAAAGAAATCATTTCCCGTTATCTCAGCAAGTCCACTCATGTTATTTATGATATCGGCGGCGGTGTAGGGGTCTACTCTTCGTGGCTGGCAGAACTGGGATATGAAGTTCATCTATTCGATCTCTCTTCGCAAGCCATTGAATTCGCTCGTCAGCAGCAACTGAATAAACCCATCATCAGCAAGCTGGAAATCGCAGATGCCAGAAATCTTGATCGTAAAGATGAAAGCGCGGACATCGTGCTTTTGATGGGACCTTTATATCATTTAACAGAACAGAAGGAAAGAGTAAAAGCACTGCAAGAAGCAGCGCGTGTCTTAAAGAAGGGGGGAACGCTGATTACTTCGGCTATTTCCAGGTTTGGCTCGCTACTGTGGGGGCTATCGGTGTACGGCGAGTGCAATACCATTGTGGAGGAAGATGCGTTCATGGATATGGTCAGACAGGAGTTAACAGATGGTCAGCATGTACGACCGGCGGCTTATCCCTCTTTTATCACACGCTCCTACTTTCATACACCAGATGCCTTGCGTGCAGACTGGCAGGCGGCTGGTTTGCAGGAGCCTCGTGTACTGGGTGTCGAAGGCCCCGTCTGGATTGCACCCGGATTTGAAGAGAAATGGGCCATTCCTTCTCATCGCAGACGTTTGCTGGATATAGCACAGCAGGTTGAAGAGCAGGATTCTGTCATCGGCATGAGCCCGCATATGCTTGCGGTAGGTATCAAGCAAAAAGACGAGCCAAACAGGCTCGCCTCTGTATCATTCTAGATTACTGCTCCAAACTTTCCAATACGGTTTTAATTTCGCTGTTCAAACTAAGTGCATTATAAATCGCAGTCAAGGCTTCAGCACGTGACGCATGATACTTAGGTCCAAACTGACTCGTACTTATACCCGAAAGCACACCGGCTTGTGCTAATTGTTTAATCGTATCAGCCGCAAAAGAAGCGGACAAGTCGGTGAAGCTTTTTTCATTCAAGGTGTCCTTTTTCAATCGGTCTAAATCCAAGATTCGCGCCAAAATGACAGCCATTTCTTGACGGACAATTGTTTGATCCGGTTTAAAAGTACCATCCTCATAACCGTTTAATACTCCAGCTGCGGTCAATTTTGTTATGGCATCCTGCGCCCAGTGATCCCCAATATCGTTCAAAGCCACAGGCTGATTTCCACCACTAATATCGAAGATTCTAGAAATGATAGCAGAAAACTCCGCACGGGTAATTTCACCATCAGGTCTGAAACTGCCATCCTTATATCCGTTTACGATACCCAGCTTAGAAAACGTGTCGACCGTCTTTTCTGCCCAATGTCCTTGTAGGTCTGACGGTTTAACACTAGTAGAAGAATTTAAAGCAGATTCTGCTTTGGACTTTATATTCTGCAGTACTTTGTTGTCTGCAACCACTACGTTACTGTTGAATATGTCTTGCACAGGAGCAGTTGGCTCAGTCACCAATTCTTCAGATACAGGTACAGTTACTGGTTCTTTAGATACAGTCACCGATGGAGATGATACAGCTGATGTTGCCGTATTGCTGCTGGAATCATCGCTAGAACGGTCCCTGTTTCGATGCCCAGACCCGCCGCCACTGGAACTACTGGAATCACTGCCAGCATTATTGGGTGCGGGAGCAGCAACAGCTGTTACGGTAACTGGAACATTAAAGCTATATCCGCTGTATGTGGCGGAAATTACCGTGTTCCCTTCTGAAAGCGCTCTAATCTCTCCCTGAGTAACCGTAGCGACATTCGCATTGCTGGAAGTCCAAGTTGCTTCTTCACTGACATCAATCTCTGAAGAGTCCGATTTTACAACTTTTGCTATAGCCCGTTCTGTACCCCCTACCAGCATTTGACCATTATTGATAGAAACACGCAATTCCGTGTGACTATCATCTGTTGGTATCGGATCTGGTGTTGGCACCGGATCTGGTGTTGGTACCGGATCCGGCGTTGGTACTGGATCCGGCGTTGGTACCGGATCTGGCGCTGGTACCGGATCTGGCGTTGGCACCGGATCTGGTGTTGGTACTGGATCTGGCGTTGGTACTGGATCTGGCGTTGGTACCGGATCTGGTGTTGGTACTGGATCTGGTGTTGGTATCGGATCTGGTGTTGGTACCGGATCTGGTGTCGGTGCTGGGTTGATAGTGAATGCAACGGTAGCTGTTGAACTCTTCGCATCTAATGCTCCGTTCGTTGTACCGTCATCAATCACAGTATAATCAAAACTTGCCGGGCCCTGGTAGCCTGAATTCGGAGTGAATAGTACAACCGCTCCGTCTAGAACTACCGTCCCACCTTGTGCATTTTCTACCGATGCGATGCTCAGATGTTGTAAGTTCTCGTTGACAGGGCCTGCCGTGTCGTTTGCTAAGAGTTCATCAATAGCGATAGATTGTGCCCCTGCACTTGCCGATAACGATGGTAGTGTATCATTCACAGCTATCGGACTGTTGTTTACCTCACTCACAGTGATTTTGGCTTGGTTCGGCTCGCTGATCCCTGTTCCACTCATATCTAGTGATGATTGTACGTCGAAACTGAAATGATCACCTGACGGAGAGTTAGCATAAAGATTTGGCGTAAATTTAAGCCCTGCTTCGCCATCCGCTACAGAAATAAATTGACCATCTCGGATTTCCATTACCCCATCATTTTTATAGAGGGTTCCACCAATAATGTTTGAGATTCTAAAGTACGACACGTCAGATCCATCCACTTGATTACGAGTAATGATCAAACCGTCAAAGCTTTGTTTGTCTTCCTCTGTCAAAGCATCAGTCACGTTAGGGACATCAGCGACGGAATTTACTGTAAAAGAGGCTTGCTTGACCACCGACTGCGGGACTGAGACGCCGTTCGATGTTCCATCATCGGTGACGGTAAAAGAGAAGCTAGCGGTTCCATTAAAATTCGGCTGAGGTGTAAAAATTACATTTGTTCCATCTAAACGTACAGCCCCTCCTGCGATGCTGCTGACTGAGGATATCGTTAGGTGTTGACCATTCTCATTCGGACCGGCAGACGCATGCGCAAGCAGTTCTGCAAAAGGAATTGTCCGCTCTCCTGAGTCTTCTGTAATGGAGGATAGCGTTTCGTCTTGCGCTGCCGGGGGATCGTTTACTTCCGTAACATGGACAACAGCCTTAGTGGCATCGCTCAGTCCATTACTCGTTGCACTCTGAGCCGCCTGCACATCAAAAGAGAAGGTATCTCCCGCTGCGTTGTTGGCGTTTGCCATAGGCACAAACCTCACGCCATCCCTAGCTTCTGCTGCTGTGATAAACGTTCCGTTGGAAATCTCGGTGATACCATCGCTATGATACAGCCTGCCTCCGATAATGTTCGTAATTTGATAATGTGTCACTACCGTTGAATCTTGCGGGTTTGGTGTAATGGTTATATTAGATGTTGGGATATCTTCCTCAGTAGTCACAGCGGCTACCTCAGGCATTTTAGACGAAACAGCCGAGGCTGATGTTTCCAATATCAACTGGGGAATATCTACGCCGTTGTCGTCGGCTGAATATGTAATTTCCGAATAGTCTCCAGGGTTCCCTGCTTCGTTGGCAAGCAATGCAAATGAGACCATACCATCCGTCTGTTGTTGTACAAAATGGGTAACATCAAAATCAACCCATCCTACTTGAAGGTCTGAGCCTGTTTTCGTATCCGAAGGCTGATCCAGCGGGTTTAGCGGAAAAGCTCCGCTGCTCCAAACATCAGCAGTCGATCCATACACGATCAAAAAAGGATTCTGGTTAGAGCTGTAGCTGATAGAAGAGATATGAATACGCAAGGTTGCCTTCGTTACAACCTTCCCAGTCAGCTCGGGCATTTTAAACTGAATCGCTGATCTGTAATATCCTAACACTGCATCCGAAGATCTGCCAACATAGTTTTCTGGTGCATCCATCCAAACGTCGGCAGACTTGCTCCATGTTCCATCTTGGATTAATTTGGGCTGTTCGGTTGGTGCCGCACCAGCATCCGCCACTAAAATTGCCGATGAAAAGATTAGTGATACTGCTGTTAATGCACATGTGAATCGTTTAGTAGACTTGCAAAAATGCATACCTTTCCTCCTGTTGAAATAAATCTATGATTGCTGCTTGATATTATACAATTTCGTCACTGAACAAATTCTGAACAATTGCATTTTATCCTTCTATTCAACCAGCTCAGCAAGAATACGAGCAATTTGCCCGCTGTTTATTCAGTTGAATGGCTTCCGTGGATGAGCTATTGTAAGGATAGGATACTTTTGCCAGATAAAACAACTTACAGGAGGTCGTTTTTCTTGATGATCCTTGAACTGGTGGGCTTTATTTCTACTGCTGTCTTATCTACGTTTTTTTCCTTTCGATACCGCTTGTGGAGACAACTATAGTGAGAAGTGAACAAGAGATGCTGCATACCATTCTCCAATTTGCTCAAGAAGATGAACGGGTACGTGCCGTGATTATGAATGGTTCACGCGCCAATCCACATGCTCCACGAGATATTTTTCAGGATTATGACATCGTCTTTCTCGTATCTTCCATGGACAGCTTTATTCAGGAACGTCACTGGATTCGCCGCTTTGGAGAATTGATCATTATGCAGACACCCGATGAGCATGTGGAGCCTACTGTGACGTTCCGTGATCGCTTTGCTTTTCTCATGTTATTTACGGATGGCAATCGCATTGATCTTACCCTCTGCCCTGTGACTAACATCGCCAATTGGCCTCGAGACAGCTTAAGTGTACTGCTGCTGGATAAAGACGGCCTGGTGGAGCCTTTCCCACCGCCAAGTCTTCAGGATTATAAGACGGTCCCTCCAACCGCCCAAACCTATGCGGATTCCTGCAACGAATTCTGGTGGGTCAGTACTTATGTGGCTAAAGGATTATGGCGACATGAGCTTCCCTATGCCAAATTCATGTTGGATCGACCTGTAAGAGATGCGCTTCACTTCATGCTGGAATGGCATATGGGTATACAAACTAACTTCACGGCAGATCCAGGTAAGCAGGGAAAATATTTCGAGAAGCACCTTGAGCCTGAACATTGGACGGCCTACATCCAAACGTTTGCGGATGCAGATTATGAACATATGTGGCAGTCTCTTTTTATCATGGGTAATTTATTTAGAGAAGTTGCCCAGAAGGTGGCGAACCATTATGGTTATAGATACCCGATTGAGGACGATCAACGTGTAACAAACTATCTCTATCACGTAAAAGCTCTCCCTGCAGATGCAACGGGCATCTATTAAAGAAAAAAACCAGTCGGGCACTTGATTTACATGTGCTAGCCTGGTTTTTTTATACTCTAACATTATTTGACCTATATACGTTTGGAATCTGCTGTCTCCTAATATTAGTTTTCGGTCAGCACCCGGTCGCCTCTGCTCGCAGGCTGAGAGATAACCAAAAATTCAACATCCTCACTCGTTTCATTAAACATTTGATGAGGCACCATAGGAGGAACCTCACACCCTTCCTGAGATCCTAATTGGATGCGTTCACCATCCACTTCAAGTACCGCTGCACCTGATAAAATAAAGAAAAATTGGCGCGCATGATGATGATAATGTCTGACTTCATGTGTATTTCCCGGCATGCGCTCATGAATAATACTCAAATCATCATTTTTCACCAAGCGCCAACCATCACATTGTTCTCCCCATATATAATGTTCAGAATTATGTTTACTTATTTTCAAATTGACTCCCCCTTTGTAGTTACAGTTTTATTGTAAATCTGGATTCACTGAGCTACAATCTTAATTATAAAAAACGATAGAACCCATGTAAAAAAACTCTGAGTCCGACCATTTTTAGATATCCGCCTCGATAATTTCCTCCAACTTAATCCAGCTAAAATCCTCTTCCCCACGAGATAGCTTCACTTCTCGCCGACTTGTGTTAATCACTGTAACCAGTCCGCGCAGCTCCTCATCATCAAACGGATTAAACACTCTTAGTGTAATAGGCTTCCGTTCGTTATAGGATACGATAATGGCCTGTTCAATCTGCTGTATCTCCTGATCGTCCAGTGTCGGCTTGCCGCGTCTTCCCTGCTCCTTCATCAGTCTTACATATGCCTCCCGATGCTCAGGCAAAATCATACGCGAGCTTTCCCATATGCCATTTCCTTCAAGCTTTTTTCCCATCGTAAGCCCCTCCTATGCTGTTCTGGTTACCGGATGCCATGCCAATACATGATCTAATCGAAAAACACGTGGCTGACCAGTTTGCAAACAGGTGGCCCGGATTAAACCATTCTGCACACGATGCACCTCTATCTGCCGATGAGACAGTTTGCCCTTTCGGTCCATATACACGATTTCCACGATCTGTCCCACATATTTCTCCAGCATCATCCTTCACTCCTCATCAGAACGTTTGTTTGTATTATATGCGAACATGCGTTTGATTATCAATGTAAAAAAATCCCCTGAGGGAGTTGCCTCTCTCAAGGGATTTAAAACTCATAGGTGGACAGCTTAATATCCTCTTTATTCAAATCTTTCAGCGGATACACAGGGCCATTCCAATAAGTCAAAATATTAAGTGGCTCATTAGTACCATGCTCCTTTAAAGTGTGAGATAATTCGAGCAATACATGTGGAAGTTGATAAGAGCTTGTTAAAAATTGATATTCTTCTGGACTTTCGCAGTCTTCTGCTCGATAAAATACAAAGTAACCCTCGGTATAATCCCCAATGAGTACAATATAACGAGCAAGAAACATAATTTCACCATTGGCAAACGGAATGGAAAATGTCGAAGCAGAGATTAAATCTGTCTCTAATGCCTCTATACGAACGGTGAGTTCATTGTTTAGAGCATCCATTTTTCCCCTTTGTTCACTGATGAGGTGTTCATAATTTACAGGAACAAGCCCCCCACTCTTGATCGTAGCGATCAGTTCATCTATAAATACTTTTTGAGACAATACTCGATTGCTCATCCTATTCATCTCCATATTCGTGAAAAATAAGCATGAAACTCCCGCTTCAATATGTTCAATATTATGTATTAAAAGCTTGATTCATTAATTATCCAGCATTTTTGTGACGGCATTCACGACCCTTTCCATCTCAAATGGCTTCACAATAAAATCTTTTGCCCCTGCCTTAAATGCTTGTATAATTGCTTCCTGCTGACCCAAAGCGGAACACATTAAGATGTTGGCTTTAGGATCAAGCTCTACAATCTTTTTAACAGCCTCAAGCCCATCCATTTTAGGCATATTAATATCCATGGTAATTAAATCTGGTCGAAAGTGTGCATATTTCAAAACTGCATCATATCCATTTTCCGCTTCTGCAATAACAGAGTGACCTAAATCCAACAGAATATCCTTAAGCACAGAACGCATAAATAAAGAATCATCCACTATTATAACTGTTGCCAAGTTAACCTCTCCAATCCGTTGTCATATGATATGCACGCCCAAACTTCAATATCGGTGAAAAAACTAGTTATATTAATAGAAAGAATCTGTAAAAAGAAAAACGCTACCATTGAATTATAAAAGAAATTTGAAACTAGCTACTACAGCATTAATTTCAATAAAAACGTTTCGCAATGACGTAAATCATTCCTGTAGTATGAAGATTACAAAGTACTAGGTATTCAATGAACCCTTAGCACTATGCAGGAGAATTTAAAGTGAGAAGAATCATTGGGTCAACTCCTTAAACAGACATAAAAAAAGACATCGGTATCATACCGACATCTTTTTTTAAACTATTCGTTTAAAGTTTGCTTATTCATTCAGAGCTTTTTTCAAAGCCTCCAGATTGTTTTTCATCACACCAAGGTAATCCAGGTTTTTCTGCTTGTCTTCATCCGTCAGTCCTTCAAGCGGATTCAGCACATCCGTTTTCGAACCAATTTCTGTAGCTACGGTCTCAGCGACCTTCGGATCAACCAATGTTTCAAAGAAAATCGTCTTCACATTATTTTCTTTAGCAAACTTGATAATACCTGCCAACTTGTCCGGCGTAGGCTCCTGCTCTGGAGATAATCCGGCAATTGGCACTTGGGTCAGACCATATTGCTTAGCCAAATAGCTAAAAGCAGCATGCTGCGTAATAAAGTCTTTACGTTTTACATTTTTCAGACCCGTTTT
This sequence comes from Paenibacillus sp. EKM301P, assembly GCF_011800295.1. NCBI lineage: Bacteria > Bacillati > Bacillota > Bacilli > Caryophanales > Paenibacillaceae > Paenibacillus > Paenibacillus sp. EKM301P. The sequence continues at coordinate 43,890 of NZ_JAALFM010000020.1, forward strand.
GAATTCAGTATCCAGCTCTTTCAGCTTAGCAATATAAGCATCAGCGTTTTTCTCATAGTCCGCTTTGTTTGTAGGATCGGCTTTTACAAGCCCTGCTTCTATAGCTTCTACTTCTTTCTGAGCTAAGACTGGATCAAGCCATACATGAGGGTCCAGCACATGATCGTGATCATGGCCTTCCTCTGCGTGTGCTTCTTCTCCTTCTTCCTCCTCGGCAGATCCTTCCATCAGGTTCAACCCTTTGCTTGCTTCAACTACTACACGCTTATCATTCGATGCGCTGCTCAAAGCCTGTTCTGCCCAACCTTCGACGATCCCGTTATATACAAATACGTCAGCATCCTTAACCTGTGCCATATCCTTGGCGCTTGGCTCCCAATCATGCGGCTCAGCACCGGCAGGAATCAACGCGGTTACGTTAGCATGGTCTCCGGCAACTTGCTTGGTGAATTCATACATCGGATAAAAAGTGGTGACTACATTCAGCTTTTTACCACTGTCCGCTGTTTGTGCCGGATTAGGTTCAGTTTGAGATGCATTCGTGGCTGCATGATCAGATTTAGCTCCGCAACCGGCCAAAATAAGTGCTAGCCCCGCGGATAATACAAATGATTTTTTGAACCATGTATTCATATTCATAACTCCTTATGTGTTATTTTTCAAAAAACGCTTACTGACCTGCCGCATTCTTACGTCGGGAAGCCTGTTGCTTGCCAAGCTTACGGACCAGCTTTTGAATACTAGCTCCTACGATCAGGAATAATAAGAGCACCATAGCAATCGTCCCACCTGGGGGTGTACTGAGTTCATATGATGCGGTTAATCCCATAAATACGCCGATCAATGCGGTGATCATGGATATCCAGATAGCTGCCGCGAAGCTCGGTGCAATTCGAATCGCCAGCGCAGCAGGCAACACGATTAGTGAGGAGACAAGCAGTACACCGACAATCGGCATGGCTGCGGCTACAATCATCCCAGTCAAAATACTAAACGCAAACGAGATAGACTTGACAGGAAGACCATTGGTCTTTGCCGTTTCTTCATCAAAGGTAATCTGGTACAAAGGCCGTCGGAACACGAAAAAGAAAATACCTCCGATGACAGCCACAACGATCATCAACATCAGCTCGGTCTGATTGACGGCTACTACCGAACCAAACAAATAAGCGGAAAAGCCTTTGTTAATGCTCTGATTCAGATTCATTAAAATAACAGCCGTTGAGAGGCCACCTACCATAATAATAGCCACAGAAATCTCACTATACGTTTTATAAGATCTGCGGACGTATTCAACAATAATCGCACCGATCACCGCAACAATAAATCCAGTTATCGTCGGGTTAATCCCTAAATAGGCACCTGCTGCCACCCCTGCCAGCGATACATGCGATAGCATGTCCGCCATGAGAGCCTGACGCCGTAGCATCAGGTATACTCCAAGCACCGAGGCCAGCAGTGCAATTACCCCACCGGCACAAAATGCCCGCTGCATGAAGTCGTAGTGCAGCATTTCCATCCGCCATCTTCCTTCCTTTCAAGCTCAATAATACGATCCAGATAATGTTGTACTTCCGATAGTCCATGGGTAACCATGACTACAGTTCTTCCATATTCCTTAACCTGCTGATTCATCAGATCGTAGAAGTGATGTCGGCTTTCCTGATCCATTCCGGTCGTGGGCTCATCCAAAATGAGCAAATCCGATTCCTGAGCAAGTGCCCTTGCCACACAAATACGCTGCTTCTGTCCACCAGACAATTCGCCGATTTTGCGGTGCCGTAAATCCCACATCCCTACTTGACGAAGCGCCTGCTCTGTCAGATCATGATCCTCAGCCCGCATCCGGCGCAGCCAAGAGCCATGAGTATATCTACCCGAACGGACAAATTCCAGGATGGTACTTGGAAATCCTCCATTGAAGGCAGCAATTTGTTGTGATACAAATCCGACAACGAGCTTTTTACCTTCACCTGTACGGTCGGACATAAACACTTTGCCCTTCCAAGGCTGAAGTAAACCGAGCAGCAACTTGAGCATCGTCGATTTGGAAGCACCGTTGGGTCCAGTGATCGCCACAAATTCTCCGGAAAAAATTTCAACATTGGCATCCACCAAGTTAGGAACATCTCCGTAGCCAAATGTGACCTGTTCCAATGAGGCCAATAACATGACGCAAATCTCCTTTTCCTTTAAAAAGCCTGGAGCCATCTGAGCGGTCATCATAGCGCAGATTCTCCAGGTCGTTTATGATCATTAAACCATCTACCGTAATTATTACGATTTGGTAATAAAAAAATAAGCGCTTGATAAACGTAACCTTTACGCATTAGCAAGTTTAACAGTTTAGGCAAGGTTCGTCAATGTTTTGGCAACTCTTTTGTTTGTTTATTTCACTTTGTCCGGGTACAAGCCTGCTGCCAAGGTTTTCAGTGCAATCGGTGCTCGCACACCTTCAGCCGCTGCGGATAGAGGCAGCACCACAAATCGTTTGTTTTTGATCGCTTCAACACCAGCCAGCGCGGGCTTGCTCAACAGAAGCTTTTCTTTATCCGCCAGTGAAGTATCTCCGTAGTCGAGAATAATAATAACATCAGGGTTGCGGTTCACGACCTCTTCCCAGCTTACTTCCGTAAAACTTTTATCGATATCATCAAAAATATTTTTCGCCTTCACACTTTTAATCAAAGACGTCAGATAATTGTTGGCAGCCGTAAATGGCTTGTCTTCGCCGCTGTCATAAACAAAAACCTTGGGTGCCCGTTCAACCGTGCCAATTTGAGTCTGAATGGACTGCACTTGTGCACGAATGTCATTTACCAGTTTTTCTGCACGCTCCTCAACCCGGAAAATACGTCCAATATTTAGTATATCCCGATATACATCTTCTAATATAGGACCCGGCTTATTGGAGGATTCCTGTACATAGGTTTGCACGCCCTGTTGGGCAAGCTCCTCACGGGAACCCAGATTTTTATCATTAAAGGCACTCTTCCAGCCCGCATAGGCAAAATCTGGTGCAGCTGCCATAAACACCTCTTTGGACGGATATTGTTTGGCTAGAACCGGGATTTTATCATATTGAGTCTTATATTTCGGTAAAATCTGATCATCCAAATAGGCGGTTCCTACCATGGAAGATTCCAGTCCAAGGGCCAGCATAACTTCTGTCGCATGCTGGTTCAATGTAACCGCACGTTTGGGCGCTTCGGGAAATACCATTTTTACACCCATGTTCTCAATCTCTACTGCCTTCTCTTGGATTGTTGATTGCGATGCATCAGATTGCTGCCCGTTTGCAGATGAATTTGTGGTTTGAGCCGTGTTTCCTGCTGCGCAGGCCGATAATAACAGCATCGCCAAAACTAGCATAACCAGCGGTAATGCGGGTTTGCTACATTTATTCATATGTAACGTCTCCTCTTTCATTCACAGTTTTATCTTACCTTATCGAATCACCATTCTGCCTGTTAATGTCATAGATGGTCTCCACCTCTAAGAGAATCCGGTAAAAAGGTAATACTCGGTTTCCCGGTTTTCGGATGAATACGAATTTCTGTTTCCACCCCGAATACACTGCGTAGCAGGTCAGGCTGAAGCACATTCTCTGTTATGCCGGAGGCTACCACCTTGCCTTCTTTTAATACATACAATCGGTCACAATAACATGCCGCCAAATTTAAATCATGCAGTGCAGCTAAAGCAGTGATCTGAAGTGTTTTGACCAAATCGAGAATTTGCAGCTGATACCGGATATCGAGATGATTCGTCGGCTCGTCCAAAATGAGAAATTTCGCTTGTCCGGCCAAAGCCCTGGCGATTAATACCCGTTGCTTTTCACCGCCCGACAGGGTAGCAAACCCCTGATCCGCTTGAGCATTCATGCCTACCCGCTCCAGCGCCTGCTCAACCAGTTCATGATCGAAGACAGTATCTGCTTCCAGCAGTTTCTTATGAGGATGGCGGCCCATCAGGACGATGTCCCGTACTGAAAAATCAAACGTTTGGGGCGCATCCTGACTTACCACTGCCATTTGTCGTGCTGTCTCTTTGTACTTCATCCGTAGTAAATCCCGGCCATCCAGCGTCACCAAACCACTATCAGGTCTTAGCACACGATACATATTCTTAAGCAACGTCGATTTGCCACTGCCATTTGGACCGATCAGCCCGACCAGCTCTCCCGTTTTTACCTGGAGACTGATACCGTCGATCAATCGTTTATCGTGAATACTGAAGGTCACGCCTTCGACTTCTATATTCATTTTTCGCCTCCAAACGAGTAGGAACTGCGCCGCAGCAACCACACAAAAAAGGGTCCGCCGCACACAGCCGTTACAATACCAATCGGCAGCTCCTGTGGAGCCAGCACGAGCCGGGCACATACGTCTGCCCACACGACGAAGATAGCTCCCGAAAGCAGGCTGACAGGCAGGACACGCCGATGATCCGATCCCACTATTAGCCTAACGATGTGTGGAATCATAAGCCCGACAAAACCAATCGAGCCACTCACTGATACGACTGCCCCGGTTAAAAGGGAAGCGACAACAACCAATAATACACGGAACGCCTGCACGTTCACACCGAGCGTTACGGCGGCTTCTTCTCCTGTCAGCAAAGCATTCAATGAGCGGCATCGGGTCAAAAGGACAGCCGTTCCCACCGCTATAATAAGGCTTGGAATGAAAAGCGTATCCCATTGAGCGCCTGCCAGACTTCCCATCATCCAATACATCGCGTCACGGATGCCTTTTTCATTCGGGGCCATCGTAACGATAAAGCTAGTCACAGCCGACAGCATCATAGATACCGCCACCCCTGCCAACAGCAAGCGGGTCGTCGATATCCGTCCGGCCACACGAGCCAACGCAAACACCATAAGCATCGCAGCTAGAGAGCCTGTAAAAGCAGATATGGGCAGTGTAAGTCGTCCCAAAAATCCAAAAGCTCCAAACACAATAACTAACGTCGCTGTCACTGAAGCACCCGATGAGACTCCTAGAATATAGGGGTCCGCTAACGAATTGCGAATTAATGCCTGTATAGCCGCTCCGGTAACAGCAAGTCCTGCTCCCACGACAACACCTAGCAGCACACGCGGAAAGCGAATTTCCCAGACGATATATTGCTCCGGTTTGGTCCATGTCACGGGTATCCACTGATCCAGCCAGGGCAGATGGGACAGCGCAATTCGCCATACTGTCCCTGGAGCGACAGCCACAGGACCCAGCATGACCGCAAGTGTAACTGACAGCACCAGTCCCGCAGTTAATAGCAGCAGAATTGTTGTAAATCTCCATGGAGGCTTCCCTGCTAGATCAGCTCGAGAATGAGGCTTGGATGAATAAACGCTATTTGTTCTCGAAATCATGAACTAGCCAGTGGCTTTGCAGCCGCTTCAAGCTTTTTCAATCGTTCCCCGATCTCAGAAGCAGAGAAATTCTCGCCCATGATCACCACTACATCGTTCACTGGCTTTTGCGGTCGGATCGGGATGATTTCCAGCTCACGATAGGCAAATTGAAACATCATTTGACCCTCCGATTCCAAAAATCGCACGATTCCTTTGGCCCGGTAAATTTCAGCAGGCAAACTGCGGAACAACTGTTCAAACTCGGAGCGTGACACAGGTTGTCCAAAAAAATGCGTATGAACAACTACATGGTCGTAGGAATGATAATGCTCTCCGTGTTCATGTTTATGGTCGTGATGCTCGGGCTCATGATAGTCATGAGGATGATGGCCTGTATGATCATCATGACCATACGTGTGAAAATGAGCTTCCGCATGCTGATGATCATTCGCGATATCGACTGTGGACTCCTTTTGCCGTGAAACATCCATCCGTTTCTCTCCTTGAATGGAGAAAAAGGCACCCAAATCTACGTCACTACGCTCCGTGCTTACAGTCAAAGCATAAGGATTTAATTCTTTTACAAGGGCCTGTACTTTTTGCAATTCTCCCGCAGCCAATAAATCAGTCTTGTTAATAATCAGTTTGGAAGCACATCGCAGCTGATCCTGCATCAAACGAAACGACTTGCTTCTCTCACTACCCAAGGAGAAATCCAGAAATTGACGCGCATCCACGACCGTGATAACAGATTGTAAAACCATAGAAGAATATATGGAGGCATCTGTCACTGCATCTACAATCTCCATTGGATTAGCCACTCCGGTACATTCTACAATAATCACATCTGGCTTATATTCCTCGGCAAGATTCATGAGCTCGACGCCCAAATCTCCGCGAATGGTACAGCATATACAGCCACTGAGCATTTCCTTCATGGGGGCTTGGTCGTTCACCAAACTGCCGTCCAGATTAACATCACCCAACTCATTCATCAGAATAGCTGGCTTGAGCCCCTGCTCCTTGTAGTAAGCCAGCGCATGCTGAAGAAGAGTTGTTTTCCCGCTGCCCAAAAATCCGGATAAAACAACAATCGGTATCATATAATCCTCCTTGTCTTTACAGCACTAATATGGATCGTACCGTAAAAGTTTTCTTCTTGCAATCATTTATCGAATTTTAATCGTAATAATTACTATTAACAAACATAAATATATATGACCACGCTTTGAATTGTCAATATAGGAGGTGATTCAAGCATAATCCTGCGGCATGATTGTCCCAACACAGGCATAGGATGTAGATAAGAACCCTTATTCCCAAGGAGATGTGGAATGAAAAACCGTACGCTGTTGAAGATGCTGCCTTTTATGATTCCGTTTGCCTTTCTCATCCCTGTGCTTATTACGCTATCTCCTCAGTGGCTTCGTTTGTTAGATATAGGGCAGCTGCAGTCATTAAAGACGGTATTTATGGGTATTTTTCTGGAGGCTGTTCCGTTTCTCCTGATCGGTGTGCTTGTTTCATCCCTTTTACAGTGGCTTGTACCGGAGACATGGATTCGTAAAATAGCGCCTGCCCATCCTGTGTCGGGTGTCCTGCTCGCCTCCTTGCTAGGTATGCTGTTTCCCATCTGTGAGTGCGGCATGATCCCTGTCGTTCGCCAATTAATGCTCAAGGGAATGCCTGCCTATATGGGTATCACTTTTATCTTAAGCGGACCTATTATCAATCCCGTAGTACTGGCTGCGACGATGATGGCTTTCCCTTCCCATCCTGAGGTCACTGCCGTTCGAATGGGTTTGGCCTTTGTCGTTTCCGCGACCATCGGATTGATCATATATGCCTTTGTGCGTGTGCATCCGCTCAAACGGTCTTTGCTCTCTTTTAACCAACAAAAGCAGAACAATCAGACTCATCGGCATAACCGCACATGGCGGGGATTTTTTGTACATGCTGGCGACGAGTTTTTAGACATGAGTAAATATCTCATTATCGGTGCATTATTGACAGCTTGTATCCAAACCTTTATCCCACGTGACGAAATGCTTTCGTTAAGCAATGGAACGGCTGGCTCGTACGCCTTTATGATGGGCTTTGCCTACGTGCTATCGCTATGTTCCACCTCTGATGCCTTTGTAGCTACTGCTTTTTCGCATACCTTTACACTGGGTCCGCTGGCAGCCTTTCTTGTACTCGGCCCGATGCTTGATTTCAAAGGCACACTCATGCTGCTCAGCACCTTTCGCACCAAATTTGTCGTGATCTTGGGCTTACTCATTATTTTACTCGTCCTGATGGGATCTATAGCTGCTGAATGGTTATTGGGGAGGTAAATACAAACGTGAATTCAACCTTTAGCATCCGCTGTCAATATGGCATGCGCTCCTTGCTCATGATCGGATTAGCTGTATACATCATCACATTACATCGCACAAGTGCACTTCATTACTACTTGGCTCCGCACATGCAAAAGCTGCTTTTACTCTGTCCTGTGCCACTCATATTCATCGCTTTGGCGATGGCATGGCACGTAATCGTGGGAAGCCGGGATGGTGAAGATGTATGCGATTGCGAACATCCTTTACCGCAAAGCTGGTTCAAAAAAACTCTCGTATATGGAATGCTGCTCATTCCGTTGCTGTTCGGATCACTGCTGCCCAATCAGGCGCTTGGCAGTGATATGGCAGCCAAAAAAGGTATGTCCTTCACCTATCCCAACCCGGATATCCGACGAAAAACAGACATACAAACCACGAACACACCCGCAGCCTCCCTTTTATCCACTCCATCTTTCACACCAACTTCGCTCCCTCTAAAGGGAAAATGGAGTCAGGAAGCGCTGGATAAGCTGTTCGTTCCACCCGATGAGTACAATGTAGAATTCGCCGAGCTGGCGAAACGTCTGTATCAGCAACCCATTATACAGATCCATCCGGAGATTTTTTCCGAAACTATAGGAGCGATCGAACTGTATAAGCACGCTTTTCAAGGAAAAAAAGTACAGGTGACTGGCTTTGTCTATAAAGACGACAACCTACCGGGTAAAGGTCTATTTGCAGTAGGAAGGTTCCTCGTTATGTGCTGTACTGCCGATGCCATGCCATTCGGGGTTATCGTCCAATCCCAGAACCCTCCGTCCTTTGACAAGGATACCTGGGTGACTATTGAAGGAACACTGCATGCAACGCAAAAGGATAATGCACCCGTACTTGAAATTCGATCCGATAAAATAACGACTGTCAAGCAGCCAGAATCCCCTTATGTCTATACCCAAGCAGACTCGGTAGCAACCTATGATCGCTTGAATACGGCACACTAAACCCGCCAAGGAGGAAAAATGATGAACAAAGTTCCTGTTATATTAATCAGTGGTTTTCTTGGAAGCGGCAAAACGACACTACTTTTGCGGCTGTTAGCCTATACTCGTCAGATTCCTCTTCGTGCTGCTGTTTTAATGAACGAAATGGGCGAATATGATGTAGACAGCGCTATTATTTCAGAGGAAATGCCTGACGTAACAGTGGAAGGACTGCTAGAGGGGTGCATTTGTTGCAGCAAAAGAAATGAGCTGGCTGGCGCACTGCACACCCTGCTCAGCCAAGAGCCAGATGTGATCTTCATGGAGACCACCGGAGTAGCCAACCCCGAGCAGGTGTTGGAGGAACTTCGCTCTCCACTGCTGGCAGATCGGCTGTATCTGGTTCACGGCATCAGTGTGGTGGATGCTGAGCTGTTCCATGAATACAACAGCCGCTTCACTGCAGACAAAGAGCTGGTTCGGACTCTGCACGGACAGCTTCGCTCCGCCGACTTTATTGTTGTGAACAAAACGGATGTCGCAAATAGCCGTGAAGTGGCTAAGGTCGTCAAGAACATCCGCAAGCTCAACGATACGGCCAAGTTGCAAACTACTGAGTATAGCCGCATTGACCTTGAACCACTGCTGGAACCTGTCCTGAACTCCGTATGGGTTGACCCGAAACCTGTACAAGTATTTCAACATACATCGGCACAGATGCAGCCCAACGATGCAGAAGCATCGCCTATCCCAATTCCCGCTAAAGATAACGAAAGACCTAGCAATGCCTCCAGAAGTACCGCATTCAAAGTAATTTCTGCACACCGTCAAAACCACAGTCACGATCACGACCTCCCCCATTCCTTTTCTCGTCTGGAGAGCTTAACACTGCATCAATATTCTCCTCAGCCATTGGAAAAGCAACGATTAGAAGACTTCCTGACTGGGCTAGGTTCCTCGCTGCTTCGTGCGAAAGGTTATTGTGTGCTTCCGCATGAGGGTACAATGCTTTTGCAATTCTCAGGAAGTCACTTGGAATGGCAGCCCACCGCACTTCCGGTGAGCCAGGGATATGTCACACTCATTGGAGAGCAGCTTGACAAAGCGTCCATTACCGAGCAATGGGAACAGTGCTTCGTTTCGCTGTAGTCGACAGATTCGGCTCGAAATGAAATTCCCCTCCAAAATGTCTACGAAATTAAATTATAAAAGGCTGTTCCTTTGACCTTTAAAAGTCATGGAACAGCCTTTTTTTGTAACTATCATAAATTTGCATATACGCAGTATATACCTTATAGGATGTTATGTTGAATGATGGGAAAATAAAAAAAGCCGTCGAGGCATTCTCGACGACCTGAGTACGACTTGCAGAGTCATACTATTATTTGCTTGGCAACGTCCTACTCTCCCAGGACCCTGCGGTCCAAGTACCATCGGCGCTGGAGGGCTTAACGGTCGTGT
>NZ_JAALFM010000021.1:0-40825 GCF_011800295.1 Paenibacillus sp. EKM301P
GACGTAACCCCATCGTACCGAGGCGCTCGTTTTTGTGCAAAGACCAGATTATTCGTTTTACAGGAATTCTAACGGGAAACGTTAGTTCAATGAAACAGATGAAGCAGCGACAGTCTAGGGCATATTTTCTCGTCCTAGCCTACCGTTGTTTCTTTTATTGTAGTTATCAAAACTTTATTTTCAACATACATTTAAAGTTGATTCATATCAGTTCCGCCTTAAATGTCCGTCTGTAAGCAATTTTTCAACTAAAAAGCTCTGCCGACCTTAAGGTTAGCAGAGCTTTTTAATTTATTTAGAGTATTCACTTACTTCAAACGTTAGGATACGATCATACAGCATGTAGTCCTTACGGCTGCTAAATGGTCCTTTGTTGTTATCGTGCTTGTTGATTGCATATGAAGCCGATCCAGAACCAGCCTGTTTGCCTTCATACCAGGAGATAAAGTCATTGACCTCTTTCATACTCAAATCAAATTCCTTCTCTAAACCGGTTGTCATGGTGACTACCAGAATAGCACGATCTCCCACCGGGTTATTGGGTTGAGAGGTTCCTGGATCTCCCGGTTGGCTTGGAGAGGTTCCTGGATCTCCTGGTTGGCTTGGAGAGGTTCCATTATCGCCAGGCGTATATTTCTCAAAGACTGAAAAGTATACGGATTTATTAGAGCCACCTGCAACATATATTGAATTATTCAAACTAATTGCTGACAAGAATCCCCTTGCAGTCGGCATGCTGGTTACTTTAGACCAAGTGTCTGTCTTAGGATTGTATTTTTCAACTTCAGCTGTTCCTGGTCCGCTTATTGTATCAGTAGCTGTATTACCTCCAATGGCATATATTTCATTATTTAGTACAGCCGATGCCAACCCCATACGTGGAGTGGACATCGGTGACTTTGTTGTCCAGGTATTATTCTGAGGATCATACACTTCAATAGAAGAAAGCATCCCTTTTGATTCGTTAATACCACCTATGACATACACCTTTCCATTTACTAATACAGAAGTTGTATATCTACGAGGAGTGGATAAATGAGCCTTCTCTGTCCATATGTTGGTACTTGGGTCATACTCGTAAACTTTGTCTGATGAATCGGTATACTTGGTGAATCCACCAATTACAAGAAGCTTTCCATTTACAAATTGAGCAGCATAACCAGCTACATCATTAGGAAATGATTTTCCTTGTGTCCACTCATTTTTCAACGGGTCATAGATATCTAATTTGTTATTTATAGGCTCGCCACCTACAATGTATATTTTACCATCATATACAGCAGCGTTAACCGTTCCTCTCACTGCTGGAAGTTTTCCCTTTTGTGTCCACGTTTTAGCTTCGGGATCATAAACATCAATCGTGTCATAAAATTTGTTCTGGTCATGTCCCCCTATTGAATATATCTTTCCATCAATAGCTAAAAGGTTTACTCTGTCGATTTTTTTAGTTAAATCGGTCACGCTTGTCCATTCATTTTGTTCAGCAAATATTTGTGTTCCTGTTGACAAAAAAACTATGCAAATAATAAAAACGGTAAATACTTTTTTCAAAACAATTTCTCCCCTCCGTGTTCTTGTATGCATAAGATTACTCGATTCAATCTAGTGAGTCTAAACATAAACTTGCTTATCTATAAATATAATCTATATATTTGCATATTTAATTTTTATTGGGTATAAAAAAGACTCTATTGGCCGTCAACCGTTAGAGTCTCTCATCCTTATTTCACTATGAATCTTACCTTTGTTCCATCAGCATACTTATCTAACTGATGACTTACCCATGATCCTGCTCCCCGGTTATCACTAGGGGTTATGTATCTGATATCAGCACCTGCGCCACCTTCAGCACACATTGCCATTGGCCACTCGTCGCGATCATATCCTTTTTTAGTCGGATAGCCTTTGAGCGACTCCCTTCTGTTTTCTTCAGCTCCATCACGGTCAATCGTACATACAGCAGAATGTCCAGCTGCTATTCCATCTCTAATATGCGCCCTGGTTTCAGGGTAGCGTGAACTTGGGAACTCCAACGTATACCCAGCTGCTGTATGTTGGTTGATTGCTGTCGGTTCAGCATAAACACCTTGTACCGAGAAAATAGCAGCTAGTAAAAAACAATTAATCCTCTTACGATTCCTTTTATCATACGACACCTCCATAGTATTTCAAATCTTCTCAATACTATATTGGGAGACATGTCGAAGTATCGCATAGCTTGTCGCAAAACAAAAAAGCCTATCAGTGTATAGAGTGACAGAGAGTAATTACTGCTATAAAAATTTAAATTCTCATTTCAACTTTTATTTGAATATATATACATTAATGTTTAGACATACCTTTTTCTTTTTTGTATGCTTACCAAGCAAATAAAACAAAAGGGGCATATTTATGAAAAAACTAGCATTAACATCTTTGTTATCCTTACTTCTTTTACTTGGTTTTAATCAGAATATCTACGCCGCTTCAGTAGGTGAAAAATTAACTTCTCCCGAAGCTGGTTGGACAAGATTTGATGACAAAGACCCTAATATCATATACCGAGGAAATTGGAGAGATAATCCTGGTTCTTTATACTACTCCTCAAGTATGAAACTCACAAGTAGCATTGGTGATACAGCTTCTTTTCCTTTTTTCGGAGATAAAATAAGGATTATCACCGATTCAAATACAGACCATACAAACAAATTAAATATTGAGATTGATGGTGCATTAGAAAGCTTCACACTTAATAGAAGTGCTGGAGGACAGTACTTGGTCTATGAAAAACTTAACCTAACTAATAAATGGCATACTGTGGTAATCACAACAACTGAAACAAAAGTTTCTTCCATTGACGCTATTGATATTAGTAAGGACGGGTTATTGGGTGATTCTACTATCATCGAAAGAGTGAACGTAACTCCTGAAGAATCAAGCGTTGTACTGGACTGGGGCCAAATGGGACTAGCAACTACATATTCAATTAAAAGATCAACGATTTCTGGCGGCCCCTATAAGACAATAGTCGACGATTTAAAACAACTTAAATATAGTGATACCGATGTTATTAATTTCAAAAAATATTATTATAAGATTGAAGCATATGATGATTCAGGCAATTTAATCTATGCTACTAAAGACTATAGTGTGACTCCTCCTTATGCTGCCGTTGAGAGTATGGAAGGCTTCACACCTCCCATCGGTACAACTGCCAAGGCAACTAGCACTTATAGTAATCAGACCGCAGATAAAGCATTGGATAAAAGTTTAGATACAAAATGGAATGCGTCAGTTCCTGTCGCTTCACTTGAGTTAAATTTTCCTAGGCGTTTGAAAATGAATTTTATTCAGTTAGCTGCCCAAACAACGCCTCAAGCTCAAGTTGATTATACTATTTTTGGACTAAAGGATGGAGAATGGACTCAAGTAAGCCCTGTCTCAACTAGAACTGTGAGCGCAAATACACAAATGAGAGTATTAGATCGTATTGATATTACTGAGGGCGTGTACAGCGCTATTAGAATTAATGTTGATGCCCGCTCATCATGGGCTTCCATTCATGAAGTAACGCTTGGTATTATGAGTGAGTTACCCATCGATCCAGATTTCCCTGGTACCGAAACGCCAACTCCCGATCCGAACCCAACACCAAACCCTAAACCTGAACCGTCTAATCCTAGCGTTCCAACCGAACCATCACAACCAACTAGTGACCGCGCAATTTTGGTTGTGACACTGGATACAGGGTTGGAAAAGGAATTCGACCTGAGCATGAAAGAAGTAAACTCTTTCATTTCTTGGTACGAAGGTAAACAATCTGGATCAGGTACAGCATCTTATGCTATTGATAAGCACAATAATAACAAAGGTCCATTTAGTACCCGTAAAGACTACGTAATCTTCAACAAAATCCTTACGTTTGATGTTAGCGAGTATTCAACTAAATAAACAACAAAGGACTCCATACTGGTTACATACCAGTGGAGTCCTTCTTCACATCTACTCTAAATTCAAATTGATTCCGTATGTAATAAGCTCCGGCAATCTTGACCGAATCAGGCGAAACCTTTTCTATAGTGCCACCATAATCTACAACCGACACCATATCCTCTCTCAACGACTGAACAACGTACACTCTTGCTTGATTTAAAGCAGCAGCAAATAGTCCGATATCGGACTTTAACACTTTATATGTATGGTTCATGCTGATCACCTCAGGATAGGTAATTAATGGATTGTGTAGAAACCCCTTCAATGTATAAACCCGCCGACCAGTTAAGGTTAGCGGGTATTTGCTTTACTTACGTTTAAGCACCGCCAACTTGGTCAAACAATTGTACGATTTGGCTATGGTTATTCGACTGAACAGGTATAGTACCAATAAACAAAAAGCTAGCCGCAATGATTAGCAGTACCATTTTCTTTAACATTATCTAACCACACCTTTTCAATGAATTTTGAGAATTTTTGTATTGTTTCAGGAACCGCATGAGTACGGAAATGCTCAAACTGCCCTATACAGTTTATATAAAAACTCTCATTATTTAGTGTATGATAACTTACCATTGAATACATCAAGTATTTGAAGCCATCGTCGTATGTACCTCGATGTAAATGATAATACGCTAACTCATAACTCAAACGTGCATACTGTTCTGGTATAACTTGTTTCGTATACATATCAGATGACGATTGCTGCACAAAAGAATCAATAATCATTTCAAACCGTTTAAGTATATCATTCACGTCTAACTGGTACCGATTAGCAGCAAGTATTAAGTTCAACAGTTTAGTAACCATTTCATTATCGACCTTTGAGGCAGCAATGTATTCTACATAATCCGGAAGTACACTTATCTCCCCGGACAGGAGTGTATTAACATAAATATTGCATTCTGCCCAGTTTTGGAACAAGCCAATCCAGTGTTGGGTGGCCTCGTCCGTCGTCTCTTTGACCCAACCTAAATCAGCGTAGGCATATGTATATTGTAGAGCTTGTTGATAATCGCCTTTGGCTTCACAGGCACTTGCGCACAACAGGTCAGCATAGGAAATATATACAAACAACGGTCGACTTAGCTTATTGACAGACTCATCCCGCTCTCGACTCCGTTGTTCATGTTTCATTGAATATTGGATTTCTGCCTTGGCTCTCATTTTCCTCGCCATTTCGTCAACCTTGTCCCATTTACGCAAAGACCTGTATACATTAGCCAAATCCTTCAACGCATCAAGCTGGTCACTTTCATCCAGCCGTTCGACAAAAGCTTCAAACACCGCTGCCGCCCTAATGTTACGACTTTGATCGTCTCCAATTTGAATCGTGAATATGCGATATTGACAGACTGCCAAGCGTTCAGAATGTTGATATTTCTCCGCTTCAGCTACCCCCTCATAGAGCAGTAATGCAGCCGCATTTCTTCCCTGCGACAACAATTCCTCTGCAATTTCAAATAGCTTGGGTGAATACAGCAGATTGTCCATGATGGCTCCCACCACTCGACGAATCACATCCAACTTGTCCAACTCTGCACAGCGATACAAAAATGGCTCGATTCGCCTCATATTCGGAGGATGGTCGACGATGTAATTTTCCACGAACAAGTCGTAAAAGTGACCTTCTGGTAAGCCCATAGCCTCAGTGATTAAATCAAGCTGGTTAACAGACATGGACTTATTCCCTGTCACAATGGCGCTTACGATTCCCCTATTCATGCCTGCTATATGCCCAAACTGCGTTAGACTCATGCCCTCTTGTTGTAAATATCTATCTAATTCCGCTCGAATCGTAGGTGTATGCTTCATGACATAGCCACCCTTCGCATAGAAATTCCAGTATTTTATAATCATTTACTATTTTTGTAAAGGAATTAACCAGTTGTCAATATCTTTTTTGCGAATCATGAGGAAAGGCTACGTTTATCATAGGCCACTCCTGCCGACTTGGCATTGAAGCATCCGTTTTAAGTTCGTTTACCCTTGTCCCTGCTCACAGTTCGACCGTCGCACTAAAACACTACTTATCCCCATTCCGTCCTTACGCATAGATTGCGTCCTGCTTGCATGCGTCCACAAGCCTTGTGTTATCAAATTCCAAACACTACGGGCATAATAGCGCTCAATAAGTTTACTCAAAACCAACTTAAAACAAGATGAATCCAATCAACCGCTTCTAAGATTTCTCTTACTTGATCCACTATTAGCATTCAAGAAGCGGCATTAAGAAACATTGGGAATTCTAATTACAGGGGAACCCATGAACATTGAAAAATCCACTTTACTATACTAAAGGGTAGAAAAATGGTAGAAGATTGTCCAAAATCACAAAAAAGCGCAGCCTCCAAAAAGCTTGGAAGCCGCGCTGTGCTTGAGTTTTATAAGATGCTGGTGAAGGGAATTGAACCCCCGGCCTACGCATTACGAGTGCGTTGCTCTACCCCTGAGCTACACCAGCAGGTCAGTGTGACTGACAACAAAAACTATTATACTCTTAGTTACATAAAAATCAATCACTTACATCAACTTTATCAACTAAGATTTGGATTTAATTCTGTAACATTCCCTGCCGTGGTTCCGGATAGCTTATCTGCGACGGATCGCAGCTTTTGGCGACTGGAGGAAGGCTTGTCACGGCGATCATCGATTTTGACCGAAGTGGAAACGCGTTTGGCTCCTGCTAGGAATGGCGCTTCGTGTAGC
This sequence comes from Paenibacillus sp. EKM301P, assembly GCF_011800295.1. NCBI lineage: Bacteria > Bacillati > Bacillota > Bacilli > Caryophanales > Paenibacillaceae > Paenibacillus > Paenibacillus sp. EKM301P. The sequence continues at coordinate 6,682 of NZ_JAALFM010000021.1, forward strand.
GCAGCAATAGCGGTGAACACATCGTCCAACGAACCTTCAATAATCGTACTCATAGAGGTAAGTTCATAGGTAATTCCCTTTTGCGTCTTCAACACTTTTTGCATTTGAGCAACGTAGTCGCTCAGGCTCGTACTCCCCGTTCCAATCGGGATTACTGTCACTTCTGCAATGGCCATCACCAAGTTCCTCCTTTAAATTGAAAAAATCATCTTTTTTAAAATTCTAAAAACTCAGTCGATAAAGCAACCTTGTTCTTCAAAAAAGTTCCATATGTATACGGCTTATTTTAGTAGGAAACATCTTTATCATTTATTGTACCGTTCACTCCGTCTCAATTCAAATACAGCCCGCGACTTCTCTGCATATTTTGATTTTCCATTCCTTTTCCTTTACGTATGGCTTCGAATGTTGCTATAATACTCCTTGCACTTATTTGAAATTTTAAGTTTATATACACAATATGTTGGGTTAAATATTCATAACACCTCTAAATATAGTGATGTAGCCGATGATTCCTACGGAAACCATCTTTTTTCCTTCATTGGCAGGCGCATCGCTATTTCTATGTTATTGGATTACATACAGCCCCAAAATGCTGTCTGACCATCGCTTTTTTCACCAGTTTCTTTTCTCAGATCATTTTCATGCCTATTCCCTAAGTATGAATTCCAAATCAAGAAAGCGAGGAATTAATCCTATGCCACAACTCGTAACCAAACCAAACAATCGCCAGTTGGCCTTTGATGAAATACGTATATCCGTATATGCTGACCGTGTACTCAGCGGGCTGGACAAGCTGGATAAAGATCGACTCATTCGCGGTGTAACTAGTAAGCTCCGCCGGGACGAAGTCACTGGAGATGAGATTAGCAACGCATTTGCAATGGCTGCTCTAGAACTGGTTAGCAAGGAAGAACCGGACTGGAAATTTGCCGCTGCGCGTGCTTTGCTCACTTCCCTATATAAAAAAGCGGCTACTCACCGCCGTTACAAATCCTATGCAGACGAGCCTTACGGCGCTTTTTATCCACTGATCACTGATTTAGTTCAAAAAGGAATCTACCGTCAGGAACTGCTTGACTGCTACACCAAGGAGCAGATTGATGAGCTCGGCGATTCCATAATGCCGCAGAATGACCTGCTGTTCGACTATATTGGACTGTTGACGCTGTCTGAGCGCTATTTGGCCAATGATTTTGACGGACGCGTAATGGAGCTTCCACAGGAACGCTACATGATTATTGCAATGTACCTGATGCATCAAGAGCCTGCCGACAAGCGTATGGAGCTGGTCAAGGAAGCATACTGGGCGATGAGCAACATGTACATGACCGCAGCTACACCAACCATGTCTAATGCCGGAAAAAAGGTGGCCGGACAGCTCTCCAGCTGCTTTATCGACACCGTAGACGATTCATTGGAAGGTATTTTCGATTCCAATACCGATGTAGCCCGTCTTAGCAAAATGGGTGGCGGTATCGGCGTATACCTCGGTAAAGTACGGGCGCGCGGCTCCGATATCCGTGGACATAAAAATACAAGCTCTGGCGTTATCCCTTGGATTCGCCAGCTAAACAATACAGCTGTTAGCGTAGACCAGTTGGGTACACGCAAAGGTGCAATCGCCGTTTACTTGGACGTATTCCACAAAGACATTCTGGCGTTCCTGGACCTGAAGCTGAACAACGGTGACGAGCGGATGCGTGCACATGACGTGTTCCACGGCGTATGTCTGCCCGATTTGTTCATGGAGCGGGTCGAAGCACGGGGCGAATGGAATCTGTTCTGTCCGCATGAAGTGAAGAAGGTGATGGGCTGGAAGGATGACAAGGGTCGTCCACTGGGACTGGAGGATTTTTATGATGAAGCCTTCGGTTCAGGCTCCTTCCGTGAGAAGTATGAGGAGGCGTCACAGCATCCGATCCTCTCTCGTATTACGGTGCCTGCCATTGACATCATGAAGCGTTTGATGAAATCACAGCTGGAAACAGGTACGCCGTACATGTTCTACCGCGATACGGTAAACCGTGCTAATCCAAACCGCGCCCATGGTATGGTATATTCCTCCAACCTGTGCACGGAAATTATGCAAAATCAATCTGCAACGGTAGTGGAAAAAGAAGAACTGGTCACCAAGGATGGACAAACACGCATTGTTATTTCCAAAATTCCTGGCGACTTTGTTGTGTGCAACCTGAACTCCATCCATCTGGCTCGTGCGGTTCCGGCAGGTGTGCTGGATCGTCTCGTACCGATTCAGGTACGTATGCTGGATAATGTTATTGATATCAACAACATTGAGGTGCTGCAAGCACAATACACAAACAGCCAATATCGTGCTGTCGGCTTGGGTACATTTGGGCTGCATCATCTGCTCGCACTTGAGGGCATCCGCTGGGAGTCCGATGAAGCGGTAACCTATAATGATCATTTGTATGAAAAAATTAACTACCTGGCCGTAAAATCCAGCATGGAGCTGGCGAAAGAAAAAGGCCGTTATGCCAAATTCGAGGGTTCTGACTGGTCGACCGGGCATTATTTCACTTCCCGTGGCTATACAGACGGTACACGTGAAGGCAAATTCGTCACTACGTCCGAGTGGAGCGAGCTTGCGGAACAAGTCCAACAAAACGGTGTCCGTAACGCATGGCTGTTCGCCATTGCGCCTAACGGTTCTACGTCCATTATCGCAGGCTCTACCGCTAGTATTGATCCACTGTATGAGTTGCTTTCCTATGAAGAGAAAACAACCTACAAGATCGCTAACCCTGCACCAGATTTGAATGAAAAAACCATCTGGTACTACAAAACAGCTTTCTTGCTGGATCAACACGCTTCGATCAACATGGCTTCTGCACGTCAGCGTCATATTGACCAAGGTCAAAGCTTTAATCTGTATGTACGCCCAGATATTAAAGCTACCGAATTTTTAGCGCTGCATATTCATGCCTGGAAATCGGGTATGAAGTCGACCTATTATGTACGCAGCCGCGCACTGACGATTGAAGAATGCGAAAGCTGCGCATCCTAAACTAAAGGAGAGAGGCTCTCATGCAGTTACAAAAGATTTTTAACACGGAAGCGCCTAACCGCTCTACCCGTATTATTGAAGGCGAAAACTCCGGTATCCTGAACTGGAACGATATTCGGATGCCGCATATGTACAAACTATATAAGGTGCTGCTGCTAAACCACTGGATTCCGGATGAAATTCCGATGTCCAAGGATGCGTCCCAGTTCCCTATGCTGGATGCCGAAGAACAGCGCACATTCAAAATTAATATTGGCCTGCTGGCTGTGCTGGATTCCATGCAAACCATGTTTGTCGGAGATGTAAAACGATATTTTACCGATTCCTCGCTGGAAGCTATTTCGGCCATTATCGGACAACAGGAAGTCGTGCATAACCAGTCCTACTCTTACGTGCTGTCTTCCCTGGTATCAGAGCAGGAGCAGAAGGAAATTTTTGAATACTGGAAAAATGATCCTGTCCTGCTGGAGCGTAACACATTCATCTCGGACATTTATCAAGAGTTCCGCGATGAGCAGAACCCGCAAACCTTTTTCCAAGCCATGGTAGCGGATTTGATTCTGGAAGGCATATTCTTTTACAGTACATTTGCTTTCTTTTACAATTTGGCCCGTGACCAAAAAATGATGGCCACCAGCCAGATGATCTCGTATATTCAGCGCGACGAAAATCAGCATTGCTACTTCTTTGCCGAAGTGTTCAAGCAGCTTTTGGCTGATTTCCCTGAGTTGAATACCAAGGAAAATACGGACTATGTCTATCGTATGATCAACCGCGCTGTGGAACTGGAAACGAATTGGGCGCATTACACGCTCAAAGAGGTTCGCGGCATTGACTTGAACGAGCTGAGCGATTATATCAAATACATGGCAAACATGCGCCTGAGACTTCTGGGTATGGACAAAGCATACGAAGGTGTAGATGTAAACTGTATGCCTTGGATCAAGCCATTTTCCGATGAAGCGCTGAATGCAACAAAAACGGACTTTTTTGAAGCAAAATCACGCAATTATGGCAAGGTCGGAGATGACAACGGATTTGACGATTTGTAAATCATAAACTACAAGCCTTAACTCGGTTATTGCTGAGCTAAGGCTTTTTTCTATGGGATGGAGCTTGCGTAAATATGCAAAAAATTCATGAAACATATGAATTACTATTCATATTTTCCTAGTTAAACACGATATATAGGAAGGTGAAATAATATAGTAAGGAGCATATTATGAAAAGCAAAGTCAAAAAAAGAATGGGATTACAATCCAAACTCTACTTCATCTTGCTCATTCCTTTAGTTGTGATTGGCGTCATGATTCTGTGGACGACCAAACTATCTATTCAGAATGCTTCTCTATCAACCATGCAGCTAAACAATGAAGCGTTGGCGGTGAATACGGCCAAGCTACTGGACAAATCAGCCGTCAAAAGCTTAAACACGAATCCATCCGAGCAGAGCAGTGAGTATAAAAAACTTCGGAACGAGTTAAATACGCTCAGGCTGCAAAGCGGAGTCCTGTATATGTATATGTACAATCGTGTTGGCGATGAGTGGAAGCTTACAGTGGACGGAGCTGCTTGGGACGACAAAGACTACAGTCCTTTTGGAAGTCCTGTAAGTTTTACCCGTAAAGAAACGGCAGATAGATTGAAACAAGGGGAGACGGTAACTACAGATATCACAACGGACCCTGATTGGGGAACGATGTTTTCTTCCTTTACACCCATTAAAGATACAGATGGAACCATCATAGGCTATCTGGGAATCGACAGATCCCTAGCCTCTGTAACTGAAGTATACGAGAAAACCTTGCCTGAGGCCTATCGGCTAGTTATCCCTGTGGTCTCCATCATTCTGATCATTTCCATTGCGGCAATGATGCTGGTAACACGTCGAATACTACGTCAAGTGCGGTTTATTAAAGATACACTGGAGCAAGTAGCTGATGGCAATCTTACGGCTACATCGCAGCAAGTTACGTATGATCAGCTAGGTGAAATCAGCGGCTTGACGAACCGGATGGTAGAAGCCATGTCCAATATGATTGTGGACATTCAAAGCAGTTCGAGTACACTTCAGCAAGCATCCGAGAATATCGTCGTGACATCAGAAGGAACCCTTCACCAAACCGAGGAACTGTCCCGCACACTCCAACAAATTGCCGATGTATCTACAAACCAAGCAGATCAAACGATAGAGTCGGTTCAGCAATCTGACCGCTTAGGACAAACGCTGGATGAAGTCGGAAGCCATGTGCACCAATTTACGGATACGGCGCGCCATCTCAATGAAGTCCGTAATCAGGTAGCCAGTGAACATGAACTGCTATTGGAGAAGGGACGAGAAAGCGCTCTGCGAATCAAGCAAATGCAGCGTATGTCACACGCGCTAACTGAAAAGTCCCGCGAAGCAGCTAACATTGGACAGCAGGTACAGGGCATCGTAAAGCAGACGCAGATTTTATCCTTTAATGCCTCGATTGAAGCTTCGCGTGCAGGGGAAGCTGGTAAAGGTTTTTCTGTCGTAGCTCATGAAATGGGACAACTTGCCCAACAATCTGCCATATCTATTCGTGAAATTGACGAAATCTTAAGTAGTTTTGTCGAGCAAATTGAGCAAATGGGCGATCAATTTGATGAAAATATAAACACTGTCAATGAACAAGAAAAACAAATTGCATTATGTCTACAGTCTGTTGATAAAGTCACCCAGGTATCAGAGGAAGTTGAGGAACTGGCTGCACATCTGGCCCAATTGACCACAGAAATGCAGGAGGTACGTCACAGCGTAGATCAACATCTGAAGCACACAGCCAGCGCGGCGCAGCAAACTGCCGGAATGACAGAAGATGTATCCGCAAGCGCACAGAAGCAGGCCCTAGCGGTAAAAGAACTATCCGAAGTAGCCCGTAATCTGACCACACTCTCCAACAATCTACAGCGTCATGCTGATCAGTTCCGGGTGAAAAGTTCCGACCAGTAATGATTTCGATGAACTGTGATCCGTAAGATGGACACTTGATTGAAAGTGTCCATCTTACGGGTCATTTTACAGACGAAAAGAAGTACACTCAAAAGGAGCATTCGCTAACATAGCGAATGCTCCTTTTGAGGTTAGAAAGCCAAGCTGAGTACACCTTTATCCAGGTAGATGCATACATATATAACCTAGAAGGTCAATTTAAGCACTTAAGAGTTATAGCCGTTATGCTCACGATGGGGGAATCGCAGCTGTTTTCATTGGCTTCATATAAGAAGGATAGCCTCCCGTATGCTGGAGCATTTCAATTTCACGCAAAATACGCGGCAAGTCAGCGACCGAGTTCATCACGATGTGGGCCCCTGCCCTTTTCAAACCATATATACTTTGTCTGCGTCGTTCCTCGGCTACCCTATCGTCCACTTCACAGCTTGTAGTGTGGTTCGCGGCCAAAGCACTCTCGTTATGGTTCAACACACCAATCGTCCAAACGCCGGCATTCCGTCCTTCTTGCATATCGGCTGCTGTGTCTCCTACCTTCACAATATCGCTAAGCGGGAATACCTGCAGGCGATGTGCAATTTCATAGATCATCCACGGATAAGGCCTCCCCTGCGAAACTTCACATGGGGCTACCATACAATCCAGCGTATAGGGTGACTGTGCAGGCGTGAATACATGACTCAGCATTTCCATCGGGCAGGATGCAGTAGCGCCTGACTGAATGCGGCGATCTTGAAGCTCCTGCAACGCCCTATCTATACCGACAGCAGTCTCAGCCCCTTGGATCAAAGAGCGAAGAACAGGGACAAGCTCAAGATAAATATGCTCAATATCCACTCTGCCAGGATGCGCACCAAAGCACTCCAACCATTTTTTACGAACCTCTGAAAGTCCGAGCACATTCGCAATATGATCCCGGATGGGCAATCCTCGTCCATGAGATACCTGCTCTTCAGTTACCTGTATACCCTTCCATCTGAAGATGTCGCACATTCCCTGGATTAAGCCCCGACCTCCGGGGTCTAACAATGTACTTTCCAGATTAAAAATAACCGCCTGTATCATGCAATCCCCGCCTTTCCGTACCGCGGCTATCCGCAATCTTTATTTTGCTTAGGAACATGATACACAGCTAACGTAAACTTAAATGTCGCAAACGGTAAGCGGATTGTAATTGAGAATAAATTCCTTGAATGGTTTTGATTTACCGATTGAAATGAGGAGGGAGTCGCAATATGAGACAGCCTTGGAATGAATTTAATTCTAAAATGCCTTGGCGGATGGAGCTTGGTTGTTATGCGCTGAATAAGCTTGCCTGTGGAGGATTGGTTTTTGGTCTGTTATGGGTCTACTTCTATCTGACAGAGGAAATAACGGGATTACCTGTGAGTATAGCAGGCAATAGCGGTGAACTGACCGCGCAGTTATGGGCCTATGGCTTTGCCCTTCCGGCGGCTCTTGCCGCTGATGCACTACGTAATCTTTTGCCCTGGCTTCGCAAGCCTGAGCAGTTCACACTATATCTTGCCGTAGGGTTCAGTGTCTTTCTTCTGCTAGGATCTTTGATGTCGCCTGCTGGAACGGGCATCTCGTGGAGCAACGGCATGGCAGGTGCAGGGATTACACTGCTCTATTATGGCGGAAGGCACTGGCTGAACCGTGAATATGGAGTACAGATCATGCTGGCCTTCCTCCTGCCACTGCTGCTATGGATTATAGGGCTTCAATGATGTCGCCAGCTACCACTGAGGCGGGATGCTGGCGATGGCGCGCGGCCGTTTCTCCAGCCGCACCATGCAGATACACGCCAAAGGCTGCTGCCTGTGAAGCGTTCAAGCCTTGGGCCAACAACCCTGCGATGATGCCTGTCAGCACATCGCCCGCACCGCCTGTCGCCATCCCGGCGTGGCCTGTGGTATTGACGTAGGTCGCTCCGTCGGGACACGCAATGACCGTGCGTGCTCCCTTGAGCACCAGCGTGACTCCGCGTGTCCGGGCGTACTCCCGGGCATGGGTGATACGGTCACGCTGCACCTCCGCTGTCGATATTCCCAGCAGACGTGCCATTTCACCGGGATGCGGCGTTAACACGATTGCCGCATCTCTCGACTTCCAAGCATCCAGCTCAGGCCCCGCCGAGGCGAGGATGTTCAAGGCGTCCGCATCAAGCACGAGCGGACCGCTGTATTCCTCCCACAGGCGGCGCAGCCAGCCAGTGTCCCCTGCGAAGCGGCCGAGGCCGGGCCCGACGGCCAGCACATCGCGCGCCTGCGCGAGCTGTAGCAGCTCATCTGCGGAGTCGGCGTTCCATTCGCCGTCGCTGCCTGTTGCTGCGGCAGCGAGCATCAGCTCTGGTGCGGCGCCAATGACGCGTGACAACAGCGCTTCTGGCACCGCCCACGTCACAAGCCCGCTGCCGATGCGCAAGGCGGCACGTGCGGCCAGCAGGCCCGCACCGCTCATGCGCAGGCTCCCGCCTGCGACCAGAACGTGGCCGTAGGTGCCCTTGTGCCCGTCCGGCACACGGCTGCGGCTGACGTCCACGTCCAGCGCGTCGCGCAGCGTATCGCTGGTCAGGAGCCGCAGCTGCACGCCACGCTCACGGGCAAGGCCGGGCGGGATACCGATGTAGCGTACCACCACATCACCAGCGTTTCCGACGCCCGGATATTGGGCGAGCCCACACTTCAAGTAGGCAAGGCATACGGTGACACGCGCATGAATGCACGGCTCGTGCAGCGCACCTGTGTCGGCGTCGAGTCCGCTAGGCACGTCTACCGACACGATCGGCGCGCCGCTGGCATTAGCCTCGCGAATCAGCGAGGCGTAAGGTTCGCGCGGTGGACCTTGCGTGCCTGTGCCCAGCAGGGCATCGACGATGCCAGAGGCACCGCGCAGGTCGAGGTTATCCCGACCATAGAGGATAACCGGGATACCCAGCGCCGCGATGATATCGCGCTGGGCAGCCGCTTCACCGCGTAGCTTTGCAGGCGGTTCGGCATACACAACGGTGACGCGCAGACCTGCATCGGTCAGATGGCGGGCTGCCACCAGTCCGTCACCGCCGTTGTTGCCTTTACCTACGAGGATATACCAGTGTGCTCGTTCACGTACGCCATATAGCCCATCGCTCGATGAATCCGTCCGTATAACACCGCCATGTCCTGGTACATCCCCCAGTCCTGTGTGTGTGACCACATTTATGCCATCGCTTGTTTCACGTCTCTCAGCACAAAGCTTCAGTACCTCGTCAGCTACTGCTCGCCCGGCATTTTCCATCAAGATCAGGGCCGGGATTCCCAGCTTGTCAATCGTGTACCGATCCAGTTGCCGCATTTGTTCGGCGGTCACCATATACATGCTTTTTCGCCTCCCATATAGCCATCCCTGTTGATTAATATCCGACGGTAAAGCGGGAATTGACAAATTCCCCTTCTACTAACTCATCAATCAGGGCTACCGCATAATCCTCGACGGAGATGCGACTATGACCTAATTCATCAATCACCAAATGATCCAAGCCAATACGGAACTGTCCTGTACGTTTACCTGGTTCAATAATTCCGGCAGGACTGCAATAGGTCCAGTCTACATCCGCAGCACGGTACAGCTCCAGGGCATCAGCGTGCGCAGCCGCCAGCGGCTTTACTTCCTCCGGAAACTCAGCGGTATCCATGAGACGCTCACCGGATTCTGTTTTCAGACTGCCCGCTCCGCCAACGACAAGTATGCGCTCCGCGCCGGAACGCCGTGTTCCTTCCAGTAAAGAACGAGTTGCTTCGAGCAGTTCCTCCTCAGCTCCAAACTTGGGACCATAGGCGCTAATGATAGCATCGTGCCCTTTGGCTACCTCTGTAACGGAATTCGGGTTTAGAATATCCGCCTGAACCACCGTCAAATATTCACTTTGCTCCATCACTCGTTGCGGATCGCGCACTGCCGCCGTCACCTCATACTTACGCTTGATTGCTTCCTTTACTAACGCTTTGCCAATTGTTCCTGTTGCTCCAAAAATAATTACTTTCATATTAAGTTGCCTTCTTCCTATCTATAATTTTCTTACTGTTAATTATCCGTTTTATAACCAGCTCAAACTCGTACAGGATTTCAGCTTACAGTCCCCCCGGCTGGCGCCAGTACATCCCTTCCGACCCCGGACTGACCAGTTGGAAGCCGAACTGCGCATATAACCGGTCGGCTGGCTTATCCGCAATCAGCGTTGCAAAGCTGCCCACCGGAACCTCCCGTCTCAAATACTCCATAATCTCTTCCATAAGCTTACGCCCATAGCCCTTCCCCTGATGGGAAGGCTTGACTGCAATATCCGTAACCAGAAAAAACACACCGCCATCACCGCTCACCCGGCCCATCCCGATCAATTCCTGTCCAAGACGTAGCGTTACAGCAAATAGGCTGTTCGGCAGGCCCTTAGCTGCCGCTTCTTCCGTAATTTGCGATAAACCAGCCTCCTTGCGTAAAGCCCGATATTCCTCGACGGCTGGAATGGCGTAATCTACGCGAAGCAGCTCGTACGGTTGATTCGATATCTCATGATGTTCTGTTGCAAATTCAATTTTTTTATTCATGCCGAATCTTCCTTCCTGCTGTAATCTTGTCTATTTTACCAAAAAATACTTCATAGTTCTTGGTTTAGAGATATACAAGCCCTTGAAATGCCTGTGTGGTCTGTGCAATAGTGTAGAAAGAACAATGGAAGGAGGGATTGCGGGTGTCCCCGACGGACTTCGCGGCATTAGCCGCATATATCTCACCCGGTCTGATCGCCTTCCTGCTGGCGTTGTCCTTACTGGTATGGCTGTATGTTCACAGTGCAGCCCAGCTTCGCAATTCGCGTCAGCAGCGGCTCGAAGAATTACAGGAATCACTGCGTATCTATGGCCGGTTAGCTGGTTATCTCCAAACGGCTACCCAGAACGCGATCAACAACAGTGAAAAGCAGCAGCACCAGAATGGACTAATCCATGCTCTTCAGGAGGCTAAGGCCGCCCCCTATTTGACCCCTCACCTTCAAGAGCAGGTTCAAGCATCCCTTCGGGAATGTGATCCATTCCGCCGGGAATTGCTTCTCAAATCACTGGAGCGTGAAATGAACAAACTGATCGAGGAACGACGACTTGTTCTACTGGAATCCCATGCTCCAGGCTGGGGAACAGCATTATGGAAACTCTTGCGCCCAGCGGCCGGTCCGCTGGCGCTGGCGGGAATGGTCTGGTTAATCTCAAGATTGGTTATAGAACTGATAACCTACAGTCATGTCGATGTTAGTCTACCCGACACCACACAATCTGCCTCATGGCTTATAGGGTATGCATGGATAAGGTTCGTTTCTGGCTTAATCGCCTTGCTGTATGTCTATCGTCTGATGACCCTGCGTAGACAAAATGATCTGGACGTGACGGCATCCCATTTCCCAACAAGCCTGTTGTGTATGGTCATCGCCGTTGTCGCCCTGTTTCAGTGGCTCGGGCCAGAAGCATCTCCCTACATACTGGCTGCACAGCTTGTGCTGTTCTTGATTGGCTTCCGACTTACCCGAGGTCGCTCGCGAAGTGATCGTCCTTATGTGGGTCATCCCGGCTTGATGAAGGCCGATGGTTCGCAGCACCAGGAATTACACACAACTGATAAAGATACAACCGCTGATTCTTCTGTGGCTGATGAACATATGCGGTCCTAAACACCCGTTGCGCCTGAAATAGATCCCGTATACATCCCGCAAATCACATACCATCACAGGACATCCCAACACACAAAGAAAGAGTTCATGGGGTGTCCTGTTTTTTGAACAATTTTTGGCTTTTTGCCGGGTTAGGCTTGTGCCAGCGATCAAGGAAAGGGTATATTGTTTATATAAATGTAAATCATATCGTTTTATATGTATGAATATTGAAAAAAATCCATATATGTTAAACTACCATCAATTTATGATGTGCGTTAGAATTGGAGGAATTATGCAACTGGACATTTCTGAAAAATCACTTCCCGTTTATGAAGCGCTGGCCAGTGAGGTTCGGCTGAATATGATTGTTCTGCTTGCGGAGAAACCGATGAATATACGTGAGCTAGCGGAAGCGCTGGGACTCAGTAGTGCGATTATGACAATGCATGTTAAGAAACTGGAAAGGGCATCCATTATTTCGACTAAAATGCTGCCCGGACGAGGCGGGGTTCAGAAAGTATGCTCATTGGCTACGGACAAAATTGAAATCGCCATGCCACGCTATCAGCAGGATGTACGGCAATTTCATCAGACGGAGATTTCCGTCGGACACTTTACAGATTTTGAGATTCAGTCCACCTGCGGTCTAGCCACCGTCGAAAAGATTATCGGAGAATTTGATGAGCCTCGTTCATTCTTGGACCCTGAGCGCTTCAATTCCAAAATTCTGTGGTTTAGCCAAGGGTATATGGATTATAAAGTGCCGAATTTCCTATTGTCCAGTCAAAAAGCTGAGGAACTGGAAATTTCAATGGAATTATCATCAGAAGCCCCATTTACCAATGATAATTGGCCTTCAGACATCACATTTTTCCTAAATGATGTGAATTTGGGCACTTGGACCAGTCCAGGGGATTTTGGGGATAATCGTGGTAAATATACACCTTCATGGTGGCCTGATTTTATCAATCAGTATGGCCTACTTAAGAGACTTCGCGTTACGTCTGAAGGCACCTTTATGGATGGCAAGCAGATATCCGATGTGACTCTAAGCGACGTGCTGATTGACCAGAAGCAATGGAAATTCCGTATCGCTATTTTGGATGATGCCCAGCATATTGGAGGGGTAACCCTGTTCGGTACCGGATTCGGTAACTATAACCAGGATATCCTGTTCCGTTTGTATTACAAACCTGCGGAAAACCATACCAAAACAGCAACGGTAGAAGCTGGCGAGAGCAGCAAGTAATCATTAGACTCCTTCAAAACCTGAACACGGCGTTTTGCCCATGCCTTTCTTGGGAGACAAAGCGCCGTGTTTTACTTTATCCTCTTTTACTGGTCCTTCGACCCTTTTTTGCCATGCGCTGTGTAATTAACGTACAGGTTCAATACATACCGGTGAAGGAACCTCCAATACATATCCCGTTCGGGTCAGCCGTCCATCATCCTCATGGATAGCAAAGGATACAATGTTGTTTCCCTCCTGATTCGCCACTAGCAAATAACCAGACAAGATGTTGAAGTTACGCGGCGTACTGCCGAAACTCTCGACCCATTCAATCGTCTTCAGCTTCCCGCTGTCTAGATCGACATGGTAGAGTACGATGCTGTCATGTCCTCGATTGGATACATACAGAAAACGTCCACAGGGAGTAATCCGAATATCCGCTGCTGTATTTTCTACATCGATAATGCCTTCTGGCAGTGTGGACAGACTTTGCAGCAAGGTAAGCTTACCATTACGTTCGTTATAACCAAACACAGCGACGGTATTATTCAATTCATTGGCGACAAAGGCATATCGACCCGAGGGATGAAAAACCAGATGACGTGGGCCGGAACCAGGTGGCAAATCTGTCTCACGGTGGGTTAGCAATTTCCCATCCTCTGTCAAACGATAACCTATAATCTGATCCAGCCCCAGATCACATACCATAGCATACTGTCCTGAAGGATCAGGAATAATCGAGTGTGGATGTGGCGCATCCTGGCGGTCCTGGCGAATCCCTGACCCCGTATGCTGAACCTGCCCCGACATGTCTCCCAACCCTCCAGCTTCTGTTGCAGGGAATACAACGGCATTGCCCCCAGAATAGTTAGAAGCCAGCACATATCGTCCATCTGTTGTTACGGATACATAGCAAGTATGTGCTCCCTCCGTTCCTTTTCGATCCAAAGGATGCAATTCCCCCGTCTGGGTGTTCACCTGATATGTGTACAGTTCGCCTTGGTCTGTTTCACTGGCAGCATACAACTTCGCCCCATTCGGATGCAGTGCCAGAAAAGAAGGTCTCTCGATTCCTTCCACACCTCCAACCATACGCAAATCACCATTGTCCGTATGCAAAGCGCCTATATAAATTCCTCTTTCCTCACGAGACGCATAAGTTCCTATATAAAACAACTGCTCATTCCGCTCTTCCATCGATCTCAGCTCCTTTTAGCGTATTACTCACAAGTTATCCGACTTTTAAGTTCTACTTTTTATCTGGTTATAAACTTATCATGCATTATTACCCAAGATTCTGCCGTTTCATTAACAAGTGGCTATGTATGCAAAAAAATAGCCTCTTCCGCTGCAACCTGTGGTTCATAAGAACGTCACAGTTCACACCAAAAGAGACTATGTTTACAGAGAAAATAACGTTAAACCGCTGTGGATTGCGTATCTCTACTTTTCCATTTTACAGCCAGCCCCAAACTAAGCATGAGAATGACCGCCCCAAAAATGTACGGCAAATTGATATGCACCTCAAACAATGTACCCGCAAGCGCAGGTCCCAGAATATTACCAATACTCATATAGGCATTGTTCATCCCGGCTGCAACTCCCTGCTCATCTCCTGCCATTTTGGATAAGGCCGTATTAATGGCTGGTCGCAGCAACGATGTAGCGGTAAAGAAGATAAGTGATACTCCGAGTACATAATAAAAGTTCCCTGAGAGCAGCATAAGCACAAGGGAAATCGCGGAAAACAGAAAAGAACCGATAATCACACCTTTTTCACCAAAACGGTTCAACATCGGACTAATGACCGCAGCTTGAATCACGGTCCCGACCAATGCACCTACCGTAATAATGATAGCAATATCACGTTCATTGTAATGAAACTTGCCTGTTACAAAGAACGGAAACATCGTTTCAAAATGCGTCAGGCCAAAAGTTAACGTGAATATCATAATCAGCAACATAAAGTACGGCTTGCGGAAAGACAGCGCAAACTGTTTAATCACATTGTCTCTTTTCACCTTAACATTTCGAAACTTCAACTGCTTCTCCAACGACAGGGTTTCGGGCAGTAAAATCAATGAAATCAGTGCCGCTAAACCGGATACCGCCGCCGAAACGTATAAGGGTGTACGAAGCGAGATATCTGCCAGCAAACCGCCTACACCAGGACCGATCACAAAACCAAGCGACATAGCGGCCCCCAACAGCCCCATTCCTCTGCCTCGGTTATGGACTGTTGTGATGTCGGCAATATAAGCCATCATTGGAGGGATCATAAATGCCGCTCCTGCGCCTCCGAGCAAACGGGAAATATACAGCATCGTCAACGAGTTGCCAATCGCAAACAATACAGAAGATACCGTCATGATGACCAAACCGATAATAATCATTTTTTTACGTCCGTATTTATCGGACCATTCCCCAGCTAACGGCGAAAACATAAACTGGGTCAAGCCAAACACGGCAACCAGATAGCCTCCCGTTTCACCACTGCCTCCCAAGGAACCCATGAACTTGGGGAGGATCGGAATAATGAGTCCAATCCCCAGCATGGCAATAAACATATTAATCATCAAAATGACGAGCGGCCCCATTTTCAACTGTTGTGAATCCGACATGTTGCGTTTTGTCCTCCTCAGGTTCTTTATTTCGTATACGAATTTCTTATTTTGCAACCATTTCCGCAAAACTCTTCATTATATTAATAGAGCGGGAGGCAAATAACAATCATAAAATACTTCCGATAACCCTGAATGTTACCTTTGACAAGGTAGCAAAAAGGAACAACCACTAAATCATGAGGTTGTCCCTCTTATAACGTTTCACCATCCTTTATTTTTGTACAATAGCGATCGCAATATCATAATCAAATTTCTGAATTTCTGAGGATGGAATATCAAAAGGGTTCACCGGCTTCAGCCGATTCGACTCGATCCAATATACCCCCTCTGTCGTATTACGCTCATAGCCATTACGATCCAACCAGGCAAATAGGTCATCATAAATCGTATTTAATCGTTCCCGATCTCCCTGAAAACGGGTCACCGCATACTCTCCTTCAGGCACCTCAATGCGTTCAAGACTATCCGGCACTTCATTCCACGAGAACACTTTAACGCCCACCTTGACCGCCGTACTTCCATTCTCTTCAACAACTGTCCATTGGGGAGTTAACACATAGCCCATATCTGCGTCCAAACGACCGGAGTGGTTCTCTGGAACGTTCTGTTGCACTTGTTGCCACTGTCTGCGTACCTCATCACCCAATTCTGCAAAAGGGGCTTGCGCAGTCAGCGCTGCTACCTTGAAAGCCGATATCCGCTGAATAACTACATCGAGATTTGAACTCATACGGTTTCCTCCTCATCAAATGGATACTACCAAACTTCCTATATCCTTATGGTGAATCTTCGAATAGCTCCTGCAACAACTTTTCCTTGTTATTCAGAAATTGTTTGGTGATGATGTAATGATCGGTTTCCTCCAGCGTTCGTGTGTCGATCCCTTCATGTGTCAGATGATACAGGACCGAATCTGGATAAGACATCAAGATGGGGGAATGTGTAGAAATGATAAACTGCGATCCCTGCTGCACAAGCTCATGAATCCGTGCAAGCATGGCCATCTGGCGTAAGGGCGAGAGTGCTGCCTCTGGCTCATCCAAAATATACAATCCTTGTCCTCCAAACCGATGCACAAATGCAGCAAAAAAAGACTCGCCATGCGACTGCTCATGTAGCGACTTCCCCCCATACGAATCTCGAATGGGTCGCCCTCCTCCTTCTCGATCCAGCTCGTCGATATGAGTCGCCACATTATAGTAGCTCTCCGCCCGGAAAAAGAAGCCGTCTCTCGGCTTTTCGATCCCTCTCACCAGCCGGATATGCTCATGCAGCGCGGAATGCGTGGCTTGTGTAGAAAAGTTAAAATTTTTAGTGCCACCCTCCGGATTAAATCCCCACGCGACCGCGATTGCCTCCATAAGCGTCGATTTACCTACGCCGTTTTCTCCAACAATATAGGTAACGGAAGGATGGAATTTGAGTTCATTCCACTGTTGAAGAGCCTTTAAGTTAAAAGGGTATTGGCTCCTGTCAGCATCTGGAGGCCATAATAGCTCCAATCGACGTATAAAAAGATTACGATCCCATATACTCATGTCCAGTCAGCTCCAATGCCAAGCAATTTACTAGGTATTCCATCATTATATTGGAATTATTTACAGCAATCAATCTGAACTCCCATTTCGTAACCCTTCTGTTGTTATTCAAGCTATTATTACAGGTATAATATAACGAAGCCTTTTATTTGGGCAGGAAATTTTTCGCGCATTATCAGTCTCAATCTTATCCTTTTTCAAGCAGGTGAATCTATGAAGTCAAATCACAAACCGATCCAATCCTTTAAAATCGTACAGTATATGATGACCATCTATAGGCAGCGATTAACGCGTATTTTGCTACCGCTGGCTGTACTGGCTTTTATTATATGGGAGGCTGGACGAGAGCTAAAAGACTTTAATCTGGCACGGATGCTTCATGAGCTGCGGCGAATGGATGCCACGTTTCTCATCGAAATTGGCTTGTTCTCCCTGGCAGCCGTGGCAGCTATGAGTGCTTACGATTATGTAATCAGGCATCATTTTAAGCTTCAAGTCAAGCCTGGAACGACATTCCGGTACGCCTGGATCTCCAATACCTTCAATAATGTCTTCGGCTTCGCCGGCTTTACAGGAGCTGGACTGCGCACTGTGCTGTATAAAAAGAGCGGTGTGCCATTGGGTGTTATCACCTCGGCGGTCGTATTTCTTTCGCCTGTCGTTATTACCGGACTATCTTTGCTGGCTTGGGGCGCTATTGTCCATCTATATCCAGTGCAGCCTGTGCTGGATGCTCACCCATGGCTTCATTGGGCACTGTGGGGAATGGCACTATACCTACCTCTATTTCTGATCATGCAGCGCTCCAAAAAGTATGCCACATGGTTCAACAAGGGAGAAGGACAGCTCTCCTGGTTCACCATCTCTGCCTCCATTGGCGCCTCTCTGCTGGAATGGCTTCTGGCTGGTCTTACCTTTGCATGGATTGGCTCACACTTGCTCCATGAGCTGCCGCTCCATGCTGTGTTCGGTATCTATGTGATAGCCGCAATTGCAGGGTTAATCAGTCTTGCACCCGGAGGCGTCGGCGCATTCGATATTATTGCCTTGCTTGGGCTGCAAATGGCAGGAGCCAACTCGGACCGGGCGCTGGCTGTGCTGCTGGTCTTTCGCGTCTTTTATTTCATCATTCCGTGGCTCATCGGCCTGGTATTAGCCGCGCTGGAAATGATCCCGCGTAACGAGCGCCTGAGCCAGCTCGCTGAGACAGGCTGGGATTACTCCCTGAATGCCTGGCAGAAGGTATGGGGCTGGCCTGGTCAATTTCGGTTTTTAGCCGATCTGGGGGTGTGGGCGCTTGGCAAGCTGGTACTCATCTCCGGCGTAGTGCTTCTGTTGTCGGCCGCTACGCCTGGTCTACTGTATCGGCTCCGTTTTGCTGAACATTTGCTCACTCTACCCGTTATGCGCTTATCGCATGAAATCTCGGTCATCATCGGAATTATGCTTGTCGTTTTGTCCCACGGAATTTCTCTGCGTATTCGCAGAGCATTGCGGCTAACATTGATACTGCTGCTGACAGGAGCCATTTTCACCTTCACGAAAGGTCTGGATTTTGAAGAAGCCTTATTTTTGCTGTTCGTGGCATTAATGCTGTGGATTTCGCGTTCACGATTTTATCGAGTCAGTGCGCCGCTGAATCGGCACAACATTTTAATATGGGGCGGATTATCTCTACTCGTAACTGGTGCTTATTTTATAATCGGGGCAGGCTCCAATACTCCATTTATGCGTCATTTGCATGCCAAGGTCCACCTGGACTTTTTTATGAACCGCAGCGATTACGGAGTTACAGCCGTATTTAGTTTGATTTTGGCATGGGTATTCTTGACGGTGTATTTCTTTCTTCGTCCTCAACGTAGCATCAGCAATCTACCCGACGCACAGGAACTGGTTAAGCTAAAAGAATTTTTGGAACGACAGGGTGGTAATCTCGTTTCTCATATGCTTTTTCTCGGCGATAAATATCTGTATTGGACCAAGGACGAACAGGTAGTTCTCCCCTATGCTCGCAGTCGGGACAAACTGATTGTATTAGGTGACCCCCTCGGTCCAAAGGAACGTGTGAGTGAAGCCATTCAGGAATTCCAACGGTTCGCGGATCGCTATGCTTTGACGGCTGTATTTTATCAAGCATCACCGGAATATTTGTCCATCTATCACGAGAACGGCTATCGCTTTTTTAAGTTGGGCGAGGAAGCGCTCGTGCCGCTGGAGTCCTTTACACTAACGGGCAAAAGCAATCAGGCGCTGCGAAGCGCCAAAAATCGCTTTGACCGCGAAGGCTATTCATTCGAAATGATCCAGCCTCCTCTAGAGGCGTCATTGATTGAGGAGATGCGTCATATTTCGGATATTTGGCTGGACGGGCGCAAGGAGAAGGGATATTCACTCGGCTGGTTCAAGGAATCTTACCTTCAGTTGGCTCCAATTGCATTGCTGAAAGACTCTGAAGGGAAGGTTATTGCTTTCGCCACGATGGCCCCTGCCTATGATCATGGGCAGACGGTCTCTATCGATCTGATGCGTCACCTGCCTGACACACCCAATGGAACGATGGATTACTTATTCACACGGGTCATTGAGTGGGCCAAGGAGAGTGGATATACGACATTTAATCTGGGCATGGCACCGCTGTCCCAGGTAGGACAAAGCGAAAAGGCACTGCGCGAGGAAAAGCTGGCTCGACTTGTTTTTCAATACGGGGGACATTTTTACGGCTTCCAGGGGCTCCGACGCTTCAAGGATAAGTTCAAGCCGCAGTGGGAGCCGCGCTATCTAGCCTATCCAGCTTCTGTTTTTCTACCGATCCTGACGCTGGAACTGGTGTATCTCGTGTCCAAACGCTCAGACTAAACGAGGTACGAAATAAAAGGATTTTGACAGTTCAAAACGACGTAAAAAAGGGTGTTCCTCGCCACAATGGTTGCAGGAACACCCTTTTATATTCACTATTCGTCTTAGAAGCTGCCTTTTACAACAACGTCAGACAGTGGGAAACGTCCTGATGGACGTGCTGGTACTTGTGCTTTACCTACACTAATAAGCATGGTTGGCAGGTAACGTGCCGGAATATTGAATTGCTCGATCAATTGTGCTGGAATAAATCCACCCATTGCGCAAGTATCGTAGCCCAAAGATTTAGCAGCCAGCATAATGTTTTGTGCTGCAAGAGCAGAGTTCAGAATCGCTGCATCGCGAGCTACCTGCGGGTTTTGGTACGCGCCATTGATTTGTCCTACCAATGCGTCACGGATTTCCGCTGGCAATGCTCCTGCTTCTACCGCTTGATCATAAATGACAGCATTACGGTTCGCTTCCAGATCACCCAGTACGGCAATCGTAACAGAGCTCTCTGCTACTTGACCTTGGTTGTAGGCGATAGGCAACAATTTTTGTTTGTCTGCTTCGCTTTCGATAACGAGGAATTTCCAATGTTGAAGGTTCCATGCGGAAGGAGCTTCTACCGCGGCAGTCAAGATTGCTTCCAGATCTTCCTCTGGCATTTTAAAATCCTTTACATAGCTTTTTACCGCGTGTCTTTCACTAATAACAGATAAGGTTTCATTTTTCCGGCTGCTCGACATTCTGGGCACACTCCTAATTTCTTAATATATATCTTGAATCTTCATTAACTTCCCAAACTACTGCAATTATAAAAATGATAGTGAATGATGTCAATATGTTTAAGTATGACCCCGCACTCAAAATACAGTACAATACGGATAAAGACATGCATATCGGCAAATGCCTGCCGATGGGACAAGACACGATGAGTTCATACTGTTCTCATTTGAATTTAAAAAGGAGCGTTACTATGATCGGATCGTTTAAAAAAACGGATATTGCTTTATTTGCCGCCTGGGTAGTAGCTTGTGTGGCGACATTGGGCAGTCTGTATCTCAGCGAGATCTTGGGATATGAACCTTGTAAACTGTGCTGGTTTCAGCGTATTCTGATGTATCCCCTGACCCTTCTACTCGGAATCGCATATTTCCGAGGTGACACAAAAATACGGATTTACGTTATGCCGTTAGCTATCATTGGAGGTGCGATTTCGGCCTATCATTTTGTCATTCAGCGTATCCATGCAGCCGCCAAAGCAGCCACGCAAACTTCGACGGCTTGCGGTAGAGTATCCTGTGAACAGGATTATCTGAACTGGCTGGATTTCATCACCATTCCTTTGCTCGCACTCATTGCTTTTATCCTTATTATTGTAGCGATGGGTTATATCATACGCCAAGAGAAAAAATCAGCTACGGGAGAGGTACAAGCAACAGAACTCGCATAAGATGAAAGAGACCCGATTATAGGGCCGGTTACCACCAAGAGGCGTATAATCCGCTTGCCGGAGGAAAGACTGTAACTAAATATATCCATTGCATATGTGCTATAATGTAAAAGGTTTGCAGTCTGTCCAATAACGCTTATATTCCTTATAGAGGGGGCCAGTCCATGTTTCATATCAGCACCCCATTGCTGCAATATGGCGCAACTTTCGGTATGATCTTAATCGCTATATCGGCTATTTTCATCCGTATGAAGACAGGTCATCGCCCGATTAATGCCAAAAAAATCATCATTCCTCCGCTCGGGATGAGCACTGGTTTTATGATGTTTGTGGTACCGGAAGTACGGGTTCCCTGGCTTTGGGCGCTGGGCGCTTTTCTGGTCGGCTGGTTTATTTTTTCCTACCCGTTGATCCGCAGCACTAAATTTGAGTTGCAAGAAGGGCTGGTTTTCGTGCAACGCTCACGCACCTTCTTTTTTATCCTGATCAGCCTACTGATCGTCCGATTGCTGCTGCATGAATTTATTCAGCATTACATTACCATTCCGCAAACAGCAGGGCTATTTTTCATCCTAGCCTTCGGGACCTTGTTACACTGGCGGCTTCGTATGTATTTTCAATATCGTCAGTTCGTTCCGGACGAGACGGAAGTCCGCATCTGACCAACGGATATTTAACGTGCACACTCGCATGTTGCTGTATAGACCAAAAAGACACGTTCTCCCCACAGGAACCGTGTCTTTTTGGTCTTTTTAGTCTATCGGGGGCTGTCGGTTCTCTCTTTATACATTTGATTGTTTTCTCCTGAATGATTAATATAATGGACGATGTTATGAACCTGCCGTATTAAAATTAGAGATGAGGATTACGATGAATAAAGCAAAGATTCTTATTACTGAAAATGATGCTCCGATTACCGACTTGCTTTTGTACGGACCACGGGATGCATTACTACCGTCCTCGGAGCCGGATACAAATTTTAAAAAATGGGTGGTTAAGCATGATACGTAAAATCAGCATCAAATTTCTGATCGGTTTTTTTCTGATTTTCTCGCTTTCTTTTGTCGTGCTTAATCAGACAGTCAAGGAATTTATCCGGACAAGCAATCAGAATCTGGTTACCTCCGAACTCGTCGGACTGAAAAATAATAGCAATGTGTATGTACGCCAGGCTTTCCTGATTAACCATTTCAGCAGCAATGAGCTGTATTTTGGAGAAATCGCCAGGGAGATAGCCACTAATCTGAACCATACCACGGACAGCAGTATTGGCGTGTATACGGTGGAAGGCAAATTGCTTTATGCCCCAGACAGCTCCATATTTCAGCAGCAAATGCAAAGCGATCTGCAGCAAGCGATTGACGGCAATACAGCGTACAGCATTACTTATGATCGTAATAAGACGACTGTTCTTTTCTCCTATCCGGTTGTTATAGACGGTTCAAAGGTGGGCATCCTGCGTTTTTACAAAGATTTCAGCTCACTTTACGAACAAACTGGACAGATTCGACAGATTACCCTCTATATTGCCCTAGCGATTTTTGCGGCAGCCTTTCTGTTTTCCTATATTCTTTCCAGGCATATTACCATCCCGCTGACCAGACTGACGCAGGCCTCCACCGAGGTAAAAAACGGAAATCTGGATATCCGCCTACATTTTAAACGCAGGGATGAAATTGGCCGACTGGCTGAGAATTTTAACGATATGATTGGTCAAATTAGCAGACAAATTCATATTATTGAGAAGGATCGGGACCATTTAAAGCAGCTTCACCAGCAGGAAAAGCGCTTTTTTGACAATATTACTCACGAACTGAAAACGCCGTTAACCTCCATTTTGGGATATGCGGAGCTGATCAGGCTTAACGGTGAGAAAGACCGTGCTTTTTTTGATAAAGGAATGAATCATATTATCGAGGAGAGCAGGCGCCTGCATGCGATGGTGCTAAAACTACTGGAAGTTTCACGCAAAAATATCATGCTCCAAGAGCTTGAACGGGTGGATATCGGGCTGATCCTGCAGGATGTGTGTGAATCAATGATGATCCGCTCTCAGCGCTATAAAAAAACCATTGAATATGAGATTAATGAGGAATTGATCATGTTGGCCGATCGGGACAGAATCAGACAGATGTTCATCAATTTGATAGATAATGCGATTAAATACAGTTTGCCTTTTTCGGCAGTATCGGTAAAAGCGGTGCGGGCAGAAGAAAAGATCCGCTTGATCTTCAGCAATCCAAGCGATCCAATTGAAGCAGAACATCTGTCACGCCTATTACAGCCGTTTTATCCGGCTCATTCCGACAGCGCCGAAGAAGGCAGTGTAGGATTGGGACTCAGCATTGTGAAATCTATTGTTGAAGAACTTGCGGGTTCCATCTTAATTACAAATGAGCATAATGAAACTATCGTTACGGTAGAATTTAAAGCGTTGGAAACCGCGGGGAACGGAGAATGAATAATGGGCAATAAATATAAATATGTTGTAATGCCGCTGGTCGTATCTCTCGTGATATTACTGCTGTCAGGATGCGGTTCAGAACCAAAAACAGAGACTGTCGTCATCGCCGACAGCAATGAAGTTTCCAGTACCGATCAAAGCTCTCGTCCGTTTCAGGTCCAAAAAATATATCGGCTTCCGGATCGTTTTGCAAATCGGGGCCAGCTGCTGGGCTGGTCGTCTGGAGATGCCATCATCGCATCGTTCGGGGCCATGACCATACTGAAGCGAGGCACGCTGGAACGTTTAACTTATCCGTATGAGCAAAGCAAGGTCATATCCGAAATCGACAAGGTAACTTCCAATACAATACTTTCTCCCGATGGGAAATATATTTGCGAAGTTTCCCCTTCTTCCTCGGAGACAACCTTAAAGCTTATTTCCTTGCAGGATGGCAAGGAAAAGGAAATAGACAGGATCAGCACCAGGAACGAATCTTATGTACAATATGTTTCCTGGTCGTCCAACAGTTCGTATATCAGCTACCTGGTAGAAAACCTGGTTGATCATGGAGATGATAGCCTATACATCTACGATGTTGGGTCTCAAACTTCCAGCAAATATCAGTTAAAAGGGATCCTAAAGGAAGACACACTTTTGAGTGTTAACCTTGCAAATGATGGCCGCAGCGTACTGCTACAGTTATTTGGTGCAAAACAAGGTCAGAAAAAGGTACTAACCCTGGGAAAGGTCTCGGGAAAGAATATTGAATTTCAATACGAGCGTCAGATTGGTGGAGATTCAGTAGCCTGGATGAATAACGACCAGTTTGTGTTTCTCGGAACAGATAATTCATTGTACGAATATGATCAGCGAAACGGCGAACTCTCTGTCATTTTGGAAAAAGTGCTTGATTTTGAATTTTCGCCTGACAGGAAAAATATCGCATACACCGTGTATGATCAAAATGTCACTTACGTAGCCAAGGTGCAGGGAAGAAATATACTGTACAACGAACCGGTGTATCGCGGAATTGTGCCAACGCATATGTATTGGAATCCGAACAATAAAAGTGTACTACTTCAAGGACAAAAACAGTTGGATTCCTCGCAGACTGCGCCAACGGATTCTCCTAGTAAGGAGTCATTGATCATTGAGTTGAAATAGCGATTAGGATTTCTATATTTGTGGATGTCAAAAACCTTACTTCGGTTGTTCAGCCGGAATAAGGTTTTTCTTTTTGCAACCTTTGTGACAATTTGTTTACATGTTGATCAAACTTTCGCGACATCTTTTTTCTATAGTAAATGAAGCAAGATCATTAGCCTATAAGGACAAGGAATGGACCATAGTGAATGAAAATCCGAATCTGCACCTAAATCAACCCATAAAACGTTATATGACCGGTCTGGACGGGCTAAGGGCCATCTCCGTGCTTGCTGTTATTGCTTATCATCTTCATTTGAGATGGGCAGAGGGTGGGCTGCTAGGGGTGGAGATTTTCTTCGTCCTGTCAGGCTATCTGATTACGGATCAGATCCTTTATGAATGGAGGACACGCAACGGTTTTTCCATTGTGCGGTTCTGGATCAGACGAATGCGCAGACTACTGCCGGCAATGCTCTTTATGCTGACTGCAGTGGCATTGTGGCTTTTAATTACCGATTTCTCCAGACTGCAAGCATTAGAAGGCCATTTTGTATCCTCGCTTTTTTACGTAAACAACTGGTATCTCATTTTTCATCATGTTTCATATTTTGAGAGCTTTGGTCCGACTTCTCCAATTGGGCACCTCTGGTCACTTTCCATTGAGGAACAGTTTTACGTCATCTGGCCGCTTGTTCTACTGATTGGTCTGTGCCTTGCACCGCGACGGGGCAGACTGATGTTATACATTCTGGGTTGCGCCTTCGTATCCGCCATAGCCATGGCCGTTATATACGAACCCGGAACAGACCCGAGCAGGGTGTATTACGGGACGGACACGCGGGCGTCTGCTATTTTGATCGGAGCGGCTCTGGCGGTTGTCTGGCCCAGTTGGAGACTGAGCAACAATGTATCTTCTTCATCCCGCACCATGCTGGATATGACTGGCGTGCTGGGCATTGTAATGCTGTTTATCCTGATTGCTCAGACCAACGAGTATGATGATTCGCTGTATCGCGGCGGTTTTCTTTATTTATCACTCATTACTGCGGTTGTTATCGCTGTACTGGTTCATCCAGCCAACCGACTGGAACGATTACTCGGCTGCCGGCCTCTAAGCTGGATCGGTAAGCGATCTTACAGTCTGTATATATGGCATTATCCAATCATTATTTTATCAAGTCCCGTGGTAAATACCGATGATGCCAGCTATATGCGCATGGCTCTGCAGGTGACGGCCAGTTTCATAATGGCGGGTCTTTCCTACAAATACATCGAAGAGCCCATCCGCCGTGGGACCTTTTGGACTGGCCTGCAATCACTCCGCAGGTCAGGCGCTGGCAGCCAGCTAGGCCTTGTCGTCATTGTTATCGCCATCATTCTGGTCCTGGCATCATTGAAGACGGATTCACCAGCTCCAGATCCTGTACCTGATGCACCAGCGGCCGTAAGCCGGGACCCCGTCCAGACAGAACAACTGCAATGCAGCTGTTCCGATGAAAATCATCCCGCTGAAAATACAAGCCACTCCGCAGAAGGAGCGGGGATCACTGCGATCGGAGATTCCGTTATTCTGGATGCCGCCCCGTTTCTGGAAAAGCAGCTCCCCGGTATAATCATTGATGGCAAGGTGGGACGTCAAATGTCACAGGCAGGTGATGTGCTTGATGGCCTGCGGGAACAGGGTAAACTTGGCCATAAAATTATTATTGAACTCGGCACCAACGGCGTTTTTAACCAGAGTCAACTGAAGTCCTTGCTGGCTTCACTGCAGGACTCCCAGCAAATTTATCTGATAACAACCAGAGTGCCGAGAGGGTGGCAGAATACCGTAAATGACAATCTGCGTGAAATTGCTGGTGAATTTCAAAATGTCCGGCTTATCGACTGGTATTCAGCCAGCGAAAACCGGGACGATCTATTTTATGGCGATGGTGTCCACCTGAAACCAGAAGGCGCTCAGTATTATGCCTCGTTGTTAATTGATGCTATCAAACAAGATAAAACCTACTAGCATGTTAAAGGAAAGGATGAACTAGCTATGAACAAAAAAAATGGATGGATGGTAAGCGGATTATGGGGATTTATGATTATCCTTATCTTTTTAGGTGCCATAGTTCTCCATATGCACGCAAAGCAAAATTCAGATGATCACGAATCCCGCAGCAAGGACTCTTCTCTATACAATCTTGATAAGATGCAGACTGCTGCACAAAAGCGTGCGGCTTCTAGCACCAGCGGGGAACAAGCTCAATCATCTGCTTCCTTAAACGGCGAGGGCGTCACGATGATTGGAGATTCGGTTACGGTCGGAATTGAGCCTTATTTAAAAGAGCAGCTTCCGAAGATGACGGTTGACGGTAAGGTTGGCCGGCAGATGTCTCAAGCTGTAAAAGTCATTAATGAATTGGCCGCCCAAGGCAAACTGGGAGACCAGGTCATTATCGAACTCGGCACCAATGGTCCGTTTAGCAAAAACCAACTGCACGACGTACTGCAATCTCTTTCCGGAGCCAAACAGGTAATCTTGGTCACCACCCGGGTTCCGAAAGGATGGCAAAACACGGTGAATGACACGATTGCACAGGTCGCCGATGAGTTTAGCAACGTCAATGTGGTGGACTGGTATTCGGCCAGTGTAGGCAAAGACGAATACTTTTATAAAGATGGTGTCCATTTAAAACCAGATGGTAGCCGATATTACACTTCACTCCTCGTAGCAGCCTTGCAAAAATCTTAATACAGAAAGGGGCCTGCGCGTCTATACATCTAGAAAGGAAGAATGACATGACACAGAGGAAAAAGAGGATATTGATTGTAACGTTGTTACTTGGGGTCGCTGCTGTAAGCTTTATCTTTTATTATTTCTTTTCCATTTACAAAGGGTTAGAAGGACTTAGTAAAACCCCGGAAAACTCCCCATTTGTTAAAGTGAGCACTGATAAAGTCGAAGCACTAAAAGCACCGGAATGGGAGGGAACCGAACCTGTAAATATTTTGCTGATGGGCGTGGATACTCGCGAGAACAACAAGGGCAGTGTACCCCGATCCGATAGCATGATGGTCGTTTCGTTGAATCCTACCGATAAGCGTATTCATGTGTTTTCGATTCTTCGAGACACTTATACGGATATTCCTGGGCACGGCAAAAATCGAATTAATACCGCTGTTACGCATGGACCCGATACGGCGATGAAAGCAGTCAGCGAATTGTTGGGGGTGCCAGTTCATTTTTATGTATACACGGATTTCCAGGGGTTTATTAAACTCGTAGATGCTGTAGGCGGACTCGATTTTTATGTCGAGAAGGATATGTACTATGAAAGCAAGGCCGATCTGCATGAGTATGATATTAATTTAAAACAGGGACAGCAGCATTTCGACGGCAAAACGGCGCTTCAATATGTCCGTTTTCGTCATGATGCCATGTCCGATTATTCCAGAACAAAAAGACAACGGCAATTTATTACGGCATTAGCCGAGAAGGTAAAAACAACGACTTCCATTATGAAATTCCCTTCTATTCTAGAGGAAATCAGTCCGTATATCGATACCAATTTGTCAGTCTCTGATATGTGGAATTTGGCTTCAGTAGGGTACCAAAGTACATTAAACGGAAATGAACAAATACCGCCAATGAAGCTATTAAAAGAAACTTATGTGGGCAAGGCGGCTGTTCTGGATGTAAAAAGTCGAACAGATTTGAAGCAATTTGTGCAAAGTATCATAAATTCCGACTCCTCAAATTCGATTACAGACAATTCTTCGGGGCAGGAGCAGAAAACAGATTTTGAATAGGGTTAGACAATATATTAGATCGTATTTGCCGGACAATAGTCTGTTAAATGCTCTATGTGAATAAAGAAGAGCATAACATGATCTTCCGGTTATCTATAGGGGGAAAAAGAATGGGTACAAAACAGATCGTAAGGTTCTGCTTGGCATTAACTATATCCGCCGCCATGCTTCTGGAGATCACTGCTCCGCACATGGCTATGGCTGATGCTGCGCAACGTGCAAAAAGCACGTTGTTGAACGATAAGAGTGAACCAACAAAAATAATTTCAACGCAGGTTAAAAATACCCCGACACTAAAATTGGATAGCCATGTGGCATCCATGACGAAGAAAAGAACCATTAAGGCTAGATTTAAGCTTCCGAAGGGTACCGATATAAAGAAAATAAGCTGGACCTATGGTGGTAAGCCATTATCGGAATGGAAATCGTACAAGAATCGCGGTTATAATGGCGCCCCCTTTATCACCGTTACTCAGGTCAAAGCCGAACACGCAGAAGTCACTGCCAGTATCAATTTCGGTCTTACCTATGGTACGGAGAATCTTGCCGAGCCGAGTCTGCAGCGTCCACTGTACGCATCATTGATGGGAACCTATGAACTGGCTGCAGTAGTCAACGGCAAAACCGTTGCCCAAGCACCTATTAAGTTGGTCCCGTACGACAGCTTCCGTACCTATGATGAGCTGAAGCCGGAGATTGATGCGATTACGGCACAGGCAGCTCAAAAAAACGACAGATACATTAAAACGTTGTCGATCGGCAAATCCGTTGAAGGCCGCGATATTTTTATGACTATGGTTGCCAAAGATCAAGCAACGATTGACAAATATCAGAATGTAACTCACCCTGCCATGCTGAATGATCCTGCAAAGCTGGAGAACGATATTCAATCCGGTGCATTCGGAGATTATCAAGTGCCCATCTGGATCAACAATATTCATCCGAATGAAGCGCCAGGCTTTGATGCAATTATCAATTATTTTAAGACCATGGCTCTCGATAAAAATGTTACGTACAAGACCACCTCGTCCAATGGAAAATCGAGTACGGTAACTCTCAATATGGATGATGCGCTTGAACATGTGTTTTTTCTGTTCCTGTATACAGAAAATCCAGATGGAAGGGTTCATACCGAACGTTATAATGCTGAATATTTTGACTTAAATCGGGATAATTCATATCAAACCCAGCCTGAAACACGCAGTATCACAGAGCAAATCGCCAAGTGGTCGCCGATTTCTTTCTTAGATCTGCATGGGTTTGATAAGAATTTTCTGATCGAGCCTACCACACCGCCTCACGATCCGAATATTGAGTACGATCTACTTATGGATAACATGGTAGAACAGGCCAAAGCGATGGGTGAAGCAGGTATAGCAAACACGAAGTATGATTACTACCATATTCCTTATGAAGAACATCGTAAAACAGTTGAAAATCCTAAATATGTTTCCAAGGGGACTTCTTCAGGATGGGACGATGCGTCTCCAGCCTATACAGCTGTCTTCGCCATGCACCATGGTGCAATGGGACATACGCTGGAAACACCTGAATCGAATGAAGAGTCGACCAAAGCATTGTATTATAGTGTCGCTGCAGCAACTGATTTTGTTATGCAAAAGAAAGAAAAGTTATTTTTGAACCAGCTAAAAGTATATGAACGTGGAATCAATAATATCGATGATCGATCCGTAGATCGGTATCTAGTCAATGCAAAAAATCAAGTCATTGGTCGCCCCCGTCACGGTAATGAGAATTTTTTTCCTGAGTATTACGTTTTGCCGATCGATAAAAGTCTTCAAAAAAATCCGCTGGAAGCCTATCGGATGATTGAGTATCTTATCCGCAATGGAGTAACGGTTGAACGCTCGACAGAGGCTGTAAGTACTGCTGGCAAGACCTACCCCGCGGGTTCATTTATCATAAATATGCATCAGGCTAAACACGGCATCGCAAACATGGTTTTATATGACGGTATTAACGTCTCAGATTATGCTTCCGTAGCTGGCGAGATTGTGCAGGACTTTCCCGTCATGCGAGGATTTGAACGTGATGTGATTAGAGAAGCCGGCGTGTTTGCGGGCAAAACGACTCCGGTGACTTCCGTATCGATTCCGGCCACATCATTGCCGAATGATTCTGCCTATGTTTTAATCCGCAACACCAATAACGATGCCATCAAAACGGTCAATGAATTACTTAAATCCGGCAAAGTGGTTACGATGCTATCCAAAAGCGGAACAGGATATGAAGCGGGTGACTTTGCAGTGGCCTATGATGATCTGCATCCGCTGGTGTCAAAATACTATCTTGATGTCACGGCATTCGGCAATAACAAACCCGTTGGCAAAGTTCTTAAACCTTCTACGGTAGCCGCTCTCGGCGAACCAGCTTATGTGCTCAAAAATCTCGGCTTTAAAGTGACCGATGATCAGCAGCATGCCGATGTGCTCGTGAATACATTCGATTCCGACAAACTTGTTGAGAAAGGAAAGCCATACATTGCTTATGGGAATATGGGGATGGGTAACGTGAAAAACTGGATTCCTCAATTTGCGTTTGCTGGACCGACATGGGAAAGATACGAAGGGGTCTTCCTGGCGAATGTCCAACAGGATCATGTGATTACAGCCCCTTACGATAACGAAGAATATTTCTACACCGTTACAGGTTCTTACATTACGAAGCTACCTAAAGCCGCAAAAGTTCTTGCAACCATTAGCAATAAAGAAAACTTCTTCAAAGCAGGTTGGTGGCCAGGTCACGATGCTGCAAGAGGAAAGATCATGGCCTTCACCTATATGGAAAACAAAAAGAATATCACAGTTTTCTCCAACGATCTAACCAATGGCGCTCATCCGCAGCATCAATTCCGACTACTGGCCAATTCGATATTCAATGCCGTTCCCAGCAAACCCTGAATGATTTTGCAAACAACCTTATTCCGGTGATCAGCCGTGAGTAAGGTTGTCTTTGTGATAAGGGTTATTGTCCTCTGTGACATTTTGTTTACAACTTGATCAAATTTTAGCGACATCTGAAGGCTATATTTGGATTAGAACGTGACATGAATCCTGTTTACAACAGGGATTTATGGAATGTATGAATTCAATATTTTAGGGAGGAATGTAATTTGCTAAGTAGCATCAAACTGACAAGCAGATCTGTCAGAAAATATGAGGGGGACACAAAGATTGAAGATCCGGTTGCTAATAACATGGATAATAAAGCAGTGGACACATCAGGGACCACCTCATCTCACGACAGTACAGAAACCGATAATCTCCCCCAAAGCTCTGTGACAGAGCCACGGAGAAAGACACACAGCATCAAAGGACGTCTCGTTGCGCTTGATGCTGCGCGCGGACTGGCCGTGCTGGGAATGTATTTGCAGCATTTCGGATCAAATCCAAGCGTTTCTGCAATTGTTTCCGGAAATACCACCCTATTATTTGTGTTGTGCGGCGGTATCTCCTATTCTATTATGGGACAGCGTATGATGGATCGGGGAGCAGAGGCGACCACTTTTCGTGCACGAATGCTGGCCCGTGCGGTGTTTGTTGATATTATTGGTTATTTGCTTATTATGCTGAACACTTCATACGGCATCATTTTGCCTGCCTATGCAGCTATGTTTGTGTTGGCCCTCATGTTATTTCGTCGTTCGACCCGCACCATTGTTACAACAGCAATAGTTTTGCTCGTAACGGCCCCGCCGCTAATGATTCTTGGATCAAGCATTTTCTCAAAAGCTTATCTTCTTGGTGATATCGCGGGAGGTCCGATGTCTGCCCTCGCCTTGACTCCTGCATTTGTTGCTGGTATGGCCATTGGCCGCGTTGACCTCACCAGATTACGTACAGCCCTCTCACTCGCAGGCAGCGGTATCGTTATGCTTGTTATTGGCAAAGTAATGGCCGCTTTTGTGCTTCCGAATTGGAATCTTCACTTTGAACAATGGCTGATAAGTGTGCAAGGAACTGCTCCTGTACAGCCGGATGAATACGCAATTTGGCCTCTTAATACGGAATCACCGATGTGGCAGCTCCTTTTGGGAACGGCTCCGCACACCGCTTCGACATTCCAGACGATGATAGGATTAGGAATTTCATTTTTGGTAATGGGAGTTACGTGCCTCGTATCCAAAAAAACTTCCGCTGTATTAATGCCTTTCGCAGCAGTCGGACGTGTCGCCCTGACCATGTATGCCTTTCAGTTTGTAGTGGTGTGGATTCTTGATCTGACAAAGATTGGGCACAGTCTGGATGGAATTCCGTTCGGCAACGTAATGATCGCAGTTGCAACACTACTGCTGGGATTATTGATTGCTCAGCGTCCTGTTGGTCCGCTTGAAGGATTGATGCGCCGCTTTGACCGATTGTTCAGCCCTACCCAACCAGTCTCACAAGCAGTAAAGTAGATAGCCTTCTTGATACTCTATATAACGGACTAATCAAAAAAGATACCAGATAAAAAGTTCGCTATCTGTATAAGAAGCCTACAGAAGGTGTCTAGATTAACTAGGGTAATAAGATGATCATTGAACAGAGTTATAAGGAAAGACTAATTCCTTGCTATTTTCCCCCGGATTATCCGGGGGACTTATCCCCCGCCGTTTTAGCAACACCCAGTATCGAAACTGGGATTCCTTTGACTGTTCACCAAAATTATGCTTGTCCTGCTGATTTTTCTAAACTGCTATATAGTCTTTGTTTTCTTATCCATCCAATACGCTCCTATCGGACACTCCTGACTGCTCCAGATGCTGAACAAAGATATCGTACATTGGACTCATTTTATGACCCTTATTTTTCGCATAAGACCATGAAGCCACCTACTACACGTATGTATTATGAAAATTCACATTTTTTGCCGCCATTGAGCTACATAAAAGTGCCAACCGTAATTGCATTATTCCTAGCAGATATATTGTTAACGCCTAAAGAATGGGCTGTGTGCAACTTAAATGTAACTCGCTGGACTTCAATCGCTCGCGGCGGGCATTTTACTGCCATGGAAGAGCCTGAGCTTTTAGCTCAGGACATTCGTGCCTTCTACAAACCTTTTAGAGCAAAAAATAAATATTAACCAAGGTCCGCCCCGTGCATTAACTGGATTAATAAGAAGAGCTATTATAAGCGGTCGTAATCTAACGGGAAACGATAGCTTAATAAATACAAAAAGAAGAGATGGCATAAGCCATCTCTTCTTTCATCTATATAAAGCGGGTGATGGGAATCGAACCCACGCTACCAGCTTGGAAGGCTGGAGTTCTACCATTGAACTACACCCGCAAAAAAAGTGGTCGGGATGACACGATTTGAACATGCGACCCCCTGGTCCCAAACCAGGTGCTCTACCAAGCTGAGCTACATCCCGAAA
>NZ_JAALFM010000022.1:0-39859 GCF_011800295.1 Paenibacillus sp. EKM301P
AACACGACCGTTAAGCCCTCCAGCGCCGATGGTACTTGGACCGCAGGGTCCTGGGAGAGTAGGACGCCGCCAAGCAACAAGTAAAAAGGACCATGATCTTTTTGAGATCATGGTCCTTTTTTGTGTTAAATATTAGTAGAATTTTTAATTAGTTTAAGTTAGTTATAAGTTCGACTGAATCTGTGGATATTAGCTAGTAAATAGATAGACATTTTTTAAAGAAAATTAGTACCAGGTATTAGTATCTGGTGTTATAATATGAATAAGAATTATAAAGGAGAGTGATCGGATTGTTGAATTCAAAAGCAAAGTTAACGGCCCTTGGCACTTATGTACCTGAACGGATTTTGACGAACGCCGACTTGGAGAAGCTTGTGGAGACTAGTGACGAGTGGATTGTACAACGAACGGGTATGCGGGAACGACGAATCGCGGCCGAAGATCAGTATGTATCTGATTTATGTATACAAGCTATTAAACGTATGGTTAACCTTTATAACGTAAATGTGGACGATGTTGACATGATCATTGTAGCGACGAGTACACCTGATTACTATTTTCCAAGTACGGCTTCCCGTATTCAGGCTTATTTTAATATTCCCAATACAGGGTCAATGGATGTTAGTGCTGCATGCGCAGGCTTTGCCTATGGACTTCATTTGGCAAATGGTCTGATTACGGGTGGTCTACATCGCAAGGTTCTAGTGATTGGAGCCGAAACATTATCCAAAATTACAGATTATACGGACCGGACGACATGTGTTCTTTTTGGAGATGGAGCAGGGGTTGCACTTGTTGAATATGACGAGGATGAAGGGTCGTTTTTGACTTCAGATATAGGAACCTTTGGGCAAGGAGGAGCACATCTTTATCGCGCAGGATTATCTAACTATTTGGATGGAGAGAAGCTGCAAGATAATGGTTTTATCGCTCAAAATGGACGTGAGGTTTATAAATGGGCTGTACGTTCTGTCCCAGCAGGAATCGAGCGATTAATGGATAAGGCAAATATGGGGAAAGAGGATCTTGACTGGTTTGTACCTCATAGCGCTAATCTGAGAATGATTGAGTCCATATGTGAAAAGAGTGCAGTACCTTTAGAAAAGACGCTGACGAGTGTAGAGTTTTATGGCAACACTTCGGCGGCGTCCATTCCGTTGGCTTTACAGTGTGGATTGGATGATGGGCGTTTAAGATATGGACAACATGTGGTGTTATATGGATTCGGGGGAGGCCTGACGTATGCGGGTCTGTTAATAAAATGGAGTGTGCCTGATTTGTAAGCTGCTAACTAATGCATCAGCAATAGTAATAGTGTGTAAAGATCGTGTTAATAAAGAGACGTTGGTTGGCATTAGATTTATCGTAAGATGGCTGGATGGTATAATTAACATTATGAGAGAAAGGAGCGTAACATGAAGGTATTGGTATTGGCAGAAAAACCATCCGTGGCCAGAGAGATTGCACGTGTGATGGGCAGCCGTGAGAAGCATAAAAGTTATATAGAAGGACCTAAGTATGTAGTGACATGGGCTTTGGGTCATTTGGTCGGATTAGCAGAGCCTGAGGATTACGATTCTAAGTATGCGAATTGGAACTTAGAGGACTTGCCCATTCTTCCGAAGAACTCCAAGTTAAAGGTATTGCGGGAGAGCAATCATCAGTTCAAAGCTGTACAGCAGCTGATGAAACGACAGGACATTGGAGAACTTATCGTGGCAACAGATGCTGCTCGTGAAGGAGAATTGTTGGCGCGTTGGATTATACAAATGGCAAACTGGAGAAAGCCTTTCCGGCGTTTATGGATTTCCTCGCAGACGGATAAGGCAATTAAGGCAGGTTTCGCGAAATTATTGCCTGGCCAGCAGTTTGATCGTTTATATGAATCGGCTCGCTGTAGGGCTGAAGCAGACTGGATGATTGGTCTCAATGTAACCCGCGCGTTAACGGTTCGTTATAACGCCCAGCTTTCGGCTGGAAGAGTACAGACACCGACACTGGGGATGATTATGGAACGTGAGAAAGAGATCACCCAGTTTCGTTCTCAAGAATATGATACGTTGACGGCGGATTTTGGTCATTTTCAGGCAACATGGCGTGCAGAAAATGGGGATTCACGTATGTTTGACCGTACTCAGGCAGAGACTTTGCGCCGCAGGCTTGAGGGGGCCAAAGGTACAGTTGTGAGTGTTAAAAAAAGTGAAAAAAGCGAGCCTCACCCGCTCGCGTATGACCTAACTGAGCTGCAAAGAGATGCTAACCAGCGCTACGGCTTCTCGGCCAAGCAGACGTCTAATGTTCTTCAGCGTCTATATGAGCAGCATAAGCTGGTGACTTATCCACGTACAGACAGTCGTTATCTTACCTCCGATATGGTGGATTCCCTTAAGGAAAGGCTCAGTAGCGTAGCCGTGGGTCCGTATGCTTCTTTAGCACGTCCGCTATTGCGTAACAAATTGCCAATCACAAAACGAGTTGTAGATGACAGTAAAGTCACAGATCACCATGCGATTATTCCTACTGAGCAGACGTTATTGCTTAATCAGTTAAGCCCAGAGGAGCGTAAGCTGTATGATCTGATTGCACGCCGTTTTATCAGTCTGTTCTACCCACCTGCACGTTATGATGCTGTAGCTGTATCGGTCATGGTGGGGCAGGAAACATTTCAGGTAAAAGGTACAACCATAAAAGATAGCGGTTGGCGTGCTGTGTATGACGAAAGTCATTATGAATTGGACGAGGAAGAGACAGATGATCGTGAAAGTAATGGACGGGGCGTTATTTTGCCTGAACTGAGAAAAGGAGACTCCGTCCAATTGCAGCGTTGTATTGTACGTGCTGGACGGACGATGCCACCGAAGCGCTATACAGAAGCAGCCCTGCTGGCTCAGATGGAAAAGCATGGCCTGGGTACTCCAGCCACCCGTGCAGATCTGATCGAGAAACTCGTCAGCTCGGATACGATAGAGCGCCAGGGGAACGTGATGCATCCAACTGGCAAAGGCAAGCAACTGATCGAACTGGCGGCTCCACAGCTGCGAACGCCCGAATTGACGGCACAATGGGAAGCGGAGTTAGAACGGATCGCCCGTGGTCAAGGACAACCTGAGCCATTTTTGAATTCTATCCGTGCTATGGCGAAAGAATTGGTTTCTACTGTGAAAAATAGCAGCGCTGAGTACAAGCCCCATAACGTAACGAATAGCCATTGTCCGGATTGTGGTACAAAGTTGTTGGAGAAGAAAGGGAAGAAAGGAAAGTTTCTTGTATGTCCAAGTGCGGATTGCGGTTACCGTCGTTCAGGCGAAAAACGCTTGTCCAATCGACGTTGTCCGCAGTGTCATAAGAAAATGGAAATGAAAGAGGGCAAGGCAGGTTTGTATGTAAGATGCTTATCCTGTGGCATTACGGAGACGCTAGATAAGGACAAGCAACGGGTAAACAAGCGGGAACAACAAAAGCTGGTAAAACAGTTTGAAAAGAAGGAATCTTTTGGCTCCAGCTTGGGTGATTTGCTAAAAGCAGCAATGGAGCAAAAGCAGGGCGAATAAAGATTGCCAGAGCGTGCTTCAAGCTACACAATTAGCAGGCGTATGTCGGTATAAAAAAGCTTACTCCTTGGCATGGTAATCCGAGGAGGTGAGTATTTATGCCCAAACATAAGCCGCTTAAAATCAATAATCAGCAAAATAAATCAAGTATACTGGAGGAAGAAATCGCTGCTCATCCAGAGAAGCAAGCTAAATATCCTCCAAGCTTGAATGGGATTCCCAAACAGCAGTCTTAATGCTACCTGTAAGGGAAAACGAATGGCTGTATAAGACCAAGACGTTTGGATACCAGATGTAATCGTTATGGGTGCCAGACATTGTCTTGCATAAAAGAAGCAGCAGTACGGTGGTCAACCGTAACTGCTGCTTCTTTTTTATAATAATGAAGTTATATTTATTTGGTTTGGAATAACTGCCCTTAGTATTCATTAAAGAAAGATTGGATTTGATTAACATCATGCGTCTGGGTCAAAGCGAGCATGAGTAAAATCCGTGCTTTTTGCGGATTGAGCGAATCGGTGGACACAAAGTTTGATGCTGCGTCTTTTGTCGATGGGGACACAACTCCACTTCCTACGCGGCTGGAGCGGGCAATAATAACTCCTTTTTTGCCTGCGGCCTCTGCGCCTTCTGAGGAGGTCTTGGATAAGGAACCATTACCGGAACCAGCGACCACTATGCCCTTGGCGCCAGCTGCTACGGCAGCATCATACAGGTAGCGACCGTTGTTTTGATACTCGTATAGAATATCTACTTGCGGCAGTTGGGTGAGATTAGAGACGTCGAATACAGAAGAAGTCGTATGCTTATGAGTGGATTTGTTGTAGTAGTATACTTGATCGCCCACTACAGCTCCAAGGTAGCCCTGCTCCACAGACTTGAACGTATCGACTGCAGTTGTGTTCGTTTTTGTGATGTATCTTGCTGCACCGATGCGATCGTTCAGCAATACGAGTACACCTTGGCCTTTGGAGGCCGAAGCTCCGGCAACTTTTACAGCATTATAAAGGTTGAATGGACCATCGGCACTGATGGCAGTAGCTGGGCGCATAGAGCCAACAACAACTACAGGCTTATCGCTCTTAACGACAAGGTTAAGGAAGTATGCCGTTTCTTCCAATGTATCTGTACCATGGGTAATGACAATACCGTCTACATCGTCTCTGGCAAGCAGCTCGTTGGTGCGTTTGGCAAGTTTTAAGAGGATTTCATTATTAACATCGGGGCTACCCACGTTAACCACTTGCTCACCACTGACATTTGCAATACTTTTCATCTCAGGAACGGCATTGATTAAGGTTTCAACACCTAATGCGCCTGCTTTGTAGCCGGTTGTATCCGTGTTGACGGAGGATGACCCTGCAATGGTCCCTCCTGTGGCTAGTATTTTAATATTGGGTAAATGATTAGTTTGTGGATTTTCAGATTTGTCTGAAGTTGTAGTGTTAGAAGTAGATACCGTTGTGCTGGTTGTAGCTGCTGCCGCAGCGTTAGCAGTAAATCCACCACTCCATAAGGTACTTCCGAGAATAAAGCTGGCCAACAGGGGAATCATTGTCATTTTTTTCATGTTAGTCATATAAAGCTCCTCTCCAATCTTAAACCTTGAAATATTAATGATAGATTAACTGACAAATATTTTGTCGAATTACGTTAATATCACGCATTATAGGGTGAAAATTCGTTTTTAGTCAATATGTATGTTAGAAAATATAACTTTAAAACTCGTTTTTATATATGTAATCGCTTTAAATGCAGCTAAATGGAAAATAATTATAAAAGAAAACAACAAGCAGAAAACTCATAAGGAGTCTGCTTGTTGTTTTTGATAAAAGGTGAACAACTGAGTGTACCTTTAATTTCATTTAATGAGAGTGACAAGGTGGAGTTGATGTTTTACGGTATTTACATGGTTCTACAGTTGAATACAGATTCCATGATCAGGGGTTTTTGCTATGCTGTTTTGTTGGCAAGCTAGCGCTGGGAGTTCCTTTTCCTTGTTTACGGTTACGTTCTGCCTTTTTTGCATTTTCTCGTAGCTTTTCAACGTATTCATGGGTGCTTTCCATCGTAGTTCCTCCTTTAAGACAAAATAAATGCACTCGGGAATTGCCCTCATACACCGTTACTATTTCCGCAAAAACGTTTTCCCAGTCAGAGAAGGCGTTGTTTCTATAAAAGGGGTGAGGTTATAATGAAGAAGAGAGCCCTATATAAGTCCTAATACCTGAAACTGGTACGGTGTGCAAAAGGAGGAGAGACATTGCAGACAGGCTTGTTGGTATGGCTACTGTTCATTAATGCAGTAGGCTATCTGGTAATGTCGGAAGATAAAAAGAGAGCACGTAAACACCGTGATCGTGTACCTGAACGGACGTTGTTTTTGCTGGCCCTGATCGGGGGCGCATTGGGTGTACTCATTGCGATGTACCGCAAACGCCATAAAACACGGCATATGACCTTCAGATTAGGTATTCCTGTGTTGCTATTCATTAACGCATTGCTCTATGGGTATTTTTTACGCTAAGGCTGGGAGTTTAGCTTCTCATAGGGAAGTTTAATGATGATTGAGAAGGCTATTCTCAGCCATTACATGATGTATGAAGTGAACAACCACAGGAATACATAATTTCAGGCTTTGATTTAACAAACTGAATTCGGAAGAGGTGCGTATTATGCTATTTTCAAAAGTATTGCTTGCTTATGACGGTTCGGATGCTTCCAACAAAGCTTTATTGAAGGCGGCTGAATTGGTGAAGGCATCACCCTCCTCGAAGCTTGAGGTAGTGACAGCATTCGATTTCCCGCGGATTTTTATGGGCGAAGGTTTGGCTCCAATTCCAGCTTCGGTGAATAAAGAGTATTATGATTTGGCTGAGCAAACTACGGATGAAGTTAAAAAGCGGCTTGCTGAGCAAGGTGTAGACGCCAAGGTAGAGCTGATTCAAGGCTCGCCGGCCGAAGTGATTTTGGATTATGCCAATGAGAATAGCTTCGATGTGATTGTGATCGGCAGTCGTGGTTTGGGTGGTATTCGTGAATTTGTATTGGGTAGCGTAAGTCACAATGTGGTGCAGCATGCACGTATCCCCGTGCTGGTCGTAAAATAACGAAATAAAAAATTAAAAGTCGGATCACTACCTGTACAGGAAGTGCCGGCTTTTTATTTTTGTTGGAAAGATGTATTGTTGGTCGTTATCAGTGTAGGTAGAGAGA
This sequence comes from Paenibacillus sp. EKM301P, assembly GCF_011800295.1. Classification (NCBI taxonomy): domain Bacteria; kingdom Bacillati; phylum Bacillota; class Bacilli; order Caryophanales; family Paenibacillaceae; genus Paenibacillus; species Paenibacillus sp. EKM301P. The sequence continues at coordinate 6,768 of NZ_JAALFM010000022.1, forward strand.
GAGCTAAATGTAATACAATAGTCCCGAGGTGTGCATATAAAGGGCTTGGTTTTTGTTAAACACGAACATTAATTTGTATCATTATGACAATGTTCGTTTTCAAGTTGACACAGGGTGTAGGGAATTGTTAAACTATGAAGTGTATTGTCGATAAAAAATGAACTTTAGGTACAATTTAATTAGGTACACATGTTGGAGCCGAAATCCATCACGATTATGCTGAGAAAGTATATCGTTGGGTATGGAGTAAGCACAATCCTGACTCGTATAATGCCGGGGATATGGCCCGGAAGTTTCTACCTGGAAACCTTAAATTTCCGGACTACGGGAGACATACGGCTGAAGCCGCATTTGGATGCGGTGGAACAGGCTTGCTTTTGGCATGCCTTTAAGAGGCTCTGTCGTTTGTTTTTTCGTAGTCCGGTGTCTTGAAAATAACGTTATTTTCGAGTGCCGGATTTTTGGCGCTTATTGATAAACAGGGAGTGAAGGACATGTCAGTGCAGGTCGCTGTCATTATGGGCAGCACATCAGACTGGGACACCATGCAACATGCATGTGCTGTGCTGGACGAGCTTGAAATCGGATATGAGAAAAAAGTAGTATCAGCCCATCGTACACCGGATTTAATGTTTCGTTTTGCAGAAGAGGCCGCCGGGCGCGGACTAAAGGTCATTATTGCTGGTGCGGGTGGGGCTGCACATCTGCCTGGAATGGTGGCTGCGAAGACCTCCTTGCCAGTGATTGGTGTGCCTGTTCAGTCGAAGGCTCTGAATGGTCTGGACTCCCTGCTCTCCATTGTGCAGATGCCGGGTGGTATTCCAGTTGCCACTGTGGCAATCGGTAAGGCAGGCTCTACCAACGCAGGGTTGCTGGCTGCACAAATATTAGGTGCTTTTGACGAAAAGATAAGTCAGCGGGTTGTGGCAAGACGCGACCGTATCCGTGACGAGGTACTGGAAGGCAGTGACTCGCTATGAATGAAGCATGTGAATCCGCTGGCCGTATTCGCCCTCCTGGCACAGTGATTGGAATTTTGGGAGGCGGACAATTAGGCAGAATGCTTGTACTGGCAGGAACTAACCTAGGCTATCGCTTCGTGACACTGGACCCTGCACCGGATAGTCCGTGTGGACAGGTGTCAGAACAAATCCGTGCTGCCTATGATGATGAGCACGCGGCCAGAGAACTGGCTGAACGGTGTGACGTGATCACGTATGAGTTTGAAAATGTGGATGCGGGTGTAGCCGCGCTTTTGGAACAGGAATCCAGTGTACCGCAGGGCAGCAGTCTTTTGTACACGACACAGCATCGTCTGCGTGAAAAACGTGCTATTGAAGCAGCTGGTGTTCCTGTCGCTCCATATCGTGAAATTAGCAGTCCTGCCGATATGGTTCAAGCGGTAGCCGAACTGGGTGTGCCGTGTGTGCTCAAAACAGCAGTCGGCGGTTATGATGGCAAGGGCCAAGTGGTCATTCGTCAATCGGAGGAAGCCGCGAATGCCTACGAGCAACTGGCTGGAATCGGTGCGGAACTGGTGTTGGAACAGTTCATCCGTTTTCGCTGCGAAATCTCGGTGATTGTAGCTCGCAGCACGAACGGTGAAGCCAAAGCCTTTCCACCTGCGGAAAACATCCACGTGAACAACATTTTGCACACGTCGATTGTACCCGCACGCGTACCTGAAGCTGTCCAGGAGGAAGCACGCAAATTGGCGCTGGCTGTGGCGGAGTCATTGGATGCGGTGGGGCTGCTCGCTGTGGAGATGTTTGTCACCGAAGACGGACAATTATACGTTAATGAGTTGGCACCACGACCCCATAACTCCGGCCATTACACGATGGAGGGTTGCGCCACCTCGCAATTTGAGCAACATATACGTGCGATTTGTGGTTTGCCACTGGGCAACACGAAGCTGCTGACTCCGGTGGTGATGGTCAATGTACTAGGTGAGCATTTGGAGGACGTAATTCGACGGTTCGGACAATCAGATGCTGAAGCTGAAAGATTGAGTGTTGTACCAAAACTACATTTGTATGGAAAAAGTGAAGCCAAGCCAGGCCGAAAGATGGGACATATTAATCTGTTGTGCCAGGACACGGAACAAGCGCTGGAATGGATTGATCAAACCAATATTTGGGGGAATAAATAGTCATGATCGAACGCTATAGCAGACCGGAAATGAGAGCGATTTGGACGGAAGAAAATAAATTTAAAGCTTGGCTGGAAGTAGAACTGTGTGCCTGTGAAGCTTGGGCTGAGTTAGGTGTTATCCCAAAAGAAGATACCGTGGCTCTGCGTAAAAATGCAAGCTTTGATATTGAACGGATCTATGAAATTGAGCAGGAGACAAGACATGATGTCATTGCTTTTACCCGTACGGTATCCGAAAGTCTTGGCGACGAGCGCAAATGGGTACATTATGGCCTAACCTCTACAGACGTGGTTGATACGGCTCTGGGCTATCTGTTAAAGCAGGCGAATGAAATTCTGGAACGAGATATTCTGAATTTTATTGAAATTTTGAAGGAAAAAGCATTGGCTTACAAGCACACACCGATGATGGGACGTACACATGGAGTGCATGCTGAGCCGACCACATTTGGACTGAAAATGGGCTTGTGGTACGAGGAAATGAAGCGCAATCTGGAACGTTTCCGCTATGCTGCTGACCAAGTACAATACGGTAAAATGTCCGGTGCAGTCGGAACATACGCCAACATCGACCCGGCTGTGGAAGAATTCGTATGCCGCAAGCTCGGTACCAAGCCTGCCCCGATTTCTACACAAACGCTCCAGCGCGATCGTCATGCTGAATACATGGCCACGTTGGCGTTGATCGCCACATCGTTGGACAAGTTTGCTACAGAAGTCCGTGCATTGCAAAAGAGTGAATTCCGTGAGGTGGAAGAAGCTTTTGCCAAAGGTCAAAAAGGATCTTCCGCGATGCCACATAAACGCAATCCGATCGGAAGTGAAAACATCTCCGGTCTGGCACGTGTGATTCGTGGGCATATGGTATCGGCGTATGAGAACGTAACGTTGTGGCATGAACGCGACATTTCGCATTCTTCTGTAGAACGTATCATTCTGCCAGATGCAACGATGCTGTTGAACTATATGCTGAACCGTTTTGGCAATATCGTGAAAAATCTGACTGTCTTCCCTGAAAATATGAAGCGCAATATGGCGCGTACGTATGGTGTACCATTCTCCGGCCGCATTATGACGAAGCTGATCGACAAGGGCTTTAGTCGTGAAAAAGCTTACGATACCGTACAACCGCGTGCGATGCAGGCATGGGAAGAGCAACGCCAGTTCCGCGAAATTGTCGAGGCGACTCCGGAAATTACTGCCGTGCTCAGTCCGGATGAAATCGAGGATGCGTTCAACCCGGCTTGGCATTTGAAGAACGTGGATACGATCTTTAAAAAGTTGGGATTAGGGGAGTAGAGGACGGTTTGGTGCTTGGGAGAGGCTCAGGAGCGTGATGAGGCCGCTGCGCGAACGGATCATTCTTCCGATTGCTGTTGCCCCTGGTTTCCTGGAAAATCTGCAAAGGTTGGAATCCAGGGGCAAAGGCAAGCGCTAACGCTTCTCCAGAACGATTCCGTCCGCTCCGCTGCTTCCAGCACCAACCTTCGTGTGGGAGCAGAACTAGGGGAGGTGCGGCACATAAGATGCCGCACCTTCCCAAGAGCGATAGAAAAGCGTGTTCCACTGCTTTTCTATCACAGACCACGTGCTCGTGAGGGCTGCCGAATTTGCGCAGCAAACAGCCCGCAGTCCTCACGAGCACGCACAGGCTCAAGAAGCGAAGCCTTGAGCCAGCCGTTCGCACCAACGTAAAAGCGTTGCTGGATGAGGGCTTGTGCGAACAAGCCTTCATCCAGCGAAACGCGCTCACTTCACCATAGCTACAAAATACTCGCCCTCACCTTGCCCATTAGCCAACCCTTGCGGGAGTCCCGAGGGCAGCAGCCCTGGGGGTCCTCCCTGAGGGGAGGATTTAGGAGGGGCAAAGGCTCGATTTAGGAGGGGCCATACTCTTTTGAAAGAGGTGTAATGAAATGTCATTGTCTACCGCCGAAGGTCTGATTCATGCGCCGCTTTTGTACAAAGGCAAAGTGCGTGAGTTGTATGATCTCGGAGAACATTTTCTGATTGTCGTGACGGATCGGATTTCAGCTTTTGATTATGTGTTGGAGCCGCCTGTACCGGAAAAGGGGAATGTTCTGAACAAGCTCAGTACTTTCTGGTTCGAGCAGACGAAAGACCTGCTGGAAAACCATGTCGTGCATACCGATGTAAACAAGCTCGGACATGTCATCGACGAACAGAATAAAGAGCTGCTAAAGGATCGGATCATGGTCACGCTGAAGGCTGAACGCATCGACATCGAGTGTGTGGTGCGCGGATATATTACCGGAGGCGGCTGGCGTCAATATGAACAGACCGGTGAGGTAAACGGTATTCCATTGCCTAAGGGGCTACGTAAGAATGAACGCTTTCCCAAGCCTCTATTTACACCGGCTGCCAAAAACGATGTCGGTCACGACGAGGACATTTCCCTTCATCAAATGAAGGAACTGGTCGGGGCCCAGCTAACAGGTGAACTTGAGGAAAAAAGCTTGGCATTGTATGAATTTGCGCGTGCTTTCTGCGAAAAGCGAGGAATCATTTTAGCGGATTGCAAGTTTGAGTTTGGACTTGTTGATGGCAAGGTGATTTTGATTGATGAAATTTTCACTCCGGATTCATCTCGTTTCTGGGCACAGGAGAAGTATGAGCTGGATGTTGAGATTGATAGCATGGACAAGGAGCCGGTGCGAAGCTATTTGGCAGCCTCCGGTTGGGACAAGAACAGCAAGCCCGATCCATTGCCTGCTGAGGTCGTAGAAGAAACAACTGCAAGATATACGGATATTTGGCGGCGTCTGACGGCACAGTAAATAGTAATCATAATTCAACCAATAGGATTCACTCATTCGGAGGAGGAACTGAAGGAACATGATGAAAGCAACAGTCTATGTCACGATAAAGCAAAGCGTTTTGGACCCGCAGGGGGTCGCGGTGCAAGGTGCACTGCATTCTATGGGTTTCGGAGAAGTGGACAGCGTCAGAATTGGTAAGTATATGGAACTGAATCTGGATACAACAGACCGCGAGAGTGCAGAGAAACGCGTCATCGAGATGTGTGAAAAGCTGTTGGCCAACACGGTCATTGAAGACTACCGCTACGAACTGGAGGGCTGATTCCATGAAATTTGCAGTTCTGGTTTTTCCGGGCTCCAACTGTGATATTGACTGCTATAAGGCGATAGAGGACACGGTCGGTGAACCTGTCGATTATGTTTGGCATACGGCAACGGATCTGTCACCTTACGATTGTATTCTTGTTCCGGGAGGCTTCTCCTACGGGGATTATCTGCGGTGTGGTGCGATTTCCCGGTTTGCTCCAGTGATGAAGGAAGTAGCCAAAGCGGCTGCCGAGGGCAAATATATTTTGGGGATTTGCAACGGTTTTCAAATTTTGACCGAAGCCGGGCTGTTGCCAGGAGCTTTGCGCCGTAATCTGTCGATGAAATTCCTTTGCCGTGATACGGTGTTGCAGGTTGCGAATAACCAAACGCCTTTTACAAGAGATTATGCTGCTGGTGAAGAGATCATTATTCCGATCGCACATGGTGAAGGCAACTATTACTGTGATGATGAGACGCTGGCTCGTTTGCAGGCGAACAATCAGATCGTATTTACGTATAAAGATAATCCCAATGGTTCCATGACGGATATTGCAGGGATTTGTAATGAACAAGGTAACGTGCTGGGCATGATGCCCCACCCGGAACGCGCGGTGGACGCATTGCTTGGAACGGATGACGGCAAACGTATGTTTACATCTATTTTGAATGCTTGGAGGGATCGTCATGGCGCAGCAAGTGTCCGCTAAGGAACCGACGGCAGAGCAGGTTGCCGAACATAAACTGTATCAGCAGATGGGTGTGTCGGACAGTGAATATGCGCTGATCTGCGAATTCATGGGGCGTCAGCCGAATTATACGGAGATTGGCGTGTTCAGTGTTATGTGGTCAGAGCATTGTGCTTACAAAAACTCCAAGCCGTTGCTGAGACGTTTCCCGACGAGCGGACCGCGAGTTCTGATGGGACCCGGTGAAGGAGCAGGGATTGTTGATATTGGAGACAATCAAGCGGTTGTATTTAAAATCGAAAGTCATAACCATCCATCCGCTGTAGAGCCTTTCCAAGGGGCAGCAACTGGGGTAGGCGGCATCATCCGTGATATTTTTTCCATGGGCGCAAGACCTGTTGCCGTTTTGAACTCGCTGCGTTTTGGCAAGCTGGAGAGCGACCGTGTGAAATATTTGTTCGAGCATGTGGTATCGGGTATTGCGGGCTACGGGAACTGTATCGGTATTCCGACCGTGGGTGGAGAGGTTGTATTTGACGAAAGCTACGAAGGCAATCCGCTGGTTAATGCAATGTGTGTTGGACTGATTGACCATGATAAAATCCAACGTGGTGTGGCAAAAGGGGTTGGTAACCCGGTGTTCTACGTAGGCCCACCAACAGGACGTGACGGGATTCATGGAGCAACTTTCGCATCCGTTGAGCTGACAGAGGAATCCGAAGCGAATCGGACTGCGGTTCAAGTAGGCGACCCATTCATGGAAAAGCTGGTTATGGAATCATGTCTGGAACTGATCGACAGCGGTATTGTACTGGGTATTCAGGATATGGGCGCAGCGGGACTTACCTGCTCCAGTGCTGAAATGGCAAGCAAGGCGGGCAACGGGCTTGAGCTGTACCTGGATCAGGTACCGCAGCGTGAAGAGGGCATGACACCTTATGAAATGATGCTGTCTGAATCACAGGAGCGTATGTTGTTCGTTGTTGAGCCTAAGGATGAAGCACAGGCGCTTGAAATTTTCGAGCGTTGGGGCGTCATTTGTGCCAAGGTCGGTAAAGTGACGGATGACGGTCGTTTGCGTTTGTTCCATCACGGTGAAGTGGTGGGTGATATGCCAGTGACGGCGCTGGTTGACGAGTGTCCGATCTATGACAAGCCTTCCGAAGTCCCTGCTTATTATGAGCAAAATGCTGCGATTGACACACTTCGGTATGCAGAAGTAACGGACTTGAACGGCGCGCTGAAAAAGGTGCTATCTTCACCAAGTGTAGCTAGCAAGAAATGGGTATACGAGCAATATGATTACATGGTTCGCACCAGTACGGCCGTTCGTCCGGGTTCGGATGCAGCTGTAGTGACCGTACGTGGCACCCGCAAGGGACTTGCAATGACTACGGACTGTAACGGACGTTATGTATATCTGGACCCTGAGGTAGGTGGACGGATTGCAGTCAGCGAAGCAGCTCGAAACATTGTATGCTCCGGCGGAGAGCCTTTAGCGATTACGGACAATCTGAACTTTGGTAACCCTGAAAAACCGGATATTTTCTGGCAAATGGAAAAAGCCGTAGACGGTATGGCAGAAGCTTGCCGTGTACTGGATACACCTGTTATCGGGGGCAACGTTAGCTTGTACAACGAAAATGCCAAAGGTTCGATCTATCCGACGCCTGTAGTCGGAATGGTCGGTCTGGTACATGATACAGATCATATTACGACACAAGGCTTCAAAGCCGAAGGCGATGTCATTTTCCTAGTGGGAGAGACGAAAGCTGAGCTAGGAGGCAGTGAGTTCCAGGCTATCGTGCACGGTGTATCCGAGGGACGTCCGCCTGAGCTCGATTTGAATGTAGAGAAAAAACTGCTGACTGCGGTACTAGGAGCGATTCAGGCCGGATTGGTACAATCCGCACATGATCTGGCAGAGGGCGGTTTGGCTGTAGCACTTGCCGAATCTGGAATTAGCGGCGGATTGGGAGCGCAGGTTAACGTAGAAACGTCTTTGCGCCCTGACCATGCTTTATTCAGCGAAAGTCAATCCCGCATTTTGTTATCTGCATCACCGGATAAAGCGTCTGCTCTGGAAGCACATCTGCGTGGACTGGAAGTACCAGTTACCGTATTGGGAAAAGTTGAAGGATCACAATTGACAGTTGAGGTGAACGGACAACCCGCTTTGAACGAGGCAGTCGCCAGTTTGAAGCAAATCTGGGAGGATGTCATTCCATGTCTGATGAAATAACAGCACGGACGTTGTGGACTGGAGATTATTATAATGAAGGCTCAGGTAAAGAGGGGCTGTTTGATAAATTAAAAGAGGAATGCGGCGTATTCGGGGTGTACAGACACTCCGATGCCGCTTCCCTAGCCTATTACGGCTTGCACGCGCTTCAGCATCGTGGTGAAGAAAGTGCAGGGATCTGTGTGAGCAGTGGCGACGAATTCCATTATCATCGTGGAATGGGACTTGTCAAAGAAGTATTTAATAAAGACTTAATGGCTTCGTTGACAGGCGATATTGCCATAGGACATGTGCGCTATTCGACAAGTGGAGACAGTAAGCTGACGAATGCACAGCCTTTGGTGTTCAAGTATCGTGATGGTGATTTGGCGGTAGCGACGAACGGAAATATCGTAAATGCTTTGCAAATTCGGCATGAACTGGAGCAGGGTGGGTCTATTTTTCAAACAACCAGCGATACCGAAGTAGTAGCACATTTGATCGCTCGGTCGTCCAAGGATTTAGTGGAGGCTGCCAAGGATGCATTAAAGCGTATTGTCGGTGGGTTTGCTTTCCTTATTATGACCAATGACAAGCTGCTTGTGGCTTCTGATCCCAATGGCTTGCGTCCATTGACGATGGGCAGATTGGGCGATGCTTATTTGTTTGCATCCGAGTCTTGTGCCTTGGAAACCATTGGTGCAGAACTGTTGCGCGATATCGAGCCAGGTGAACTGCTAGTTCTGGATAAAAACGGACTGCACGAAGACCGTTATACGGAAGATAAGCAGCGTAAAGCGCTGTGTGCGATGGAGTATATTTATTTTGCTCGTCCTGACAGTGACTTGAATGGTTCTAATCTTCATGCAGCACGCAAACGAATGGGCAGCCAGATGGCGCTAGAGGCTTTTGTCGATGCAGATTTGGTTACCGGTGTACCGGATTCCAGCATATCGGCTGCAATTGGTTATGCAGAGCAAACAGGTATTCCCTATGAGCTGGGCATGATTAAAAATAAATACACTGGACGTACCTTTATTCAACCGAGTCAGGAACTGCGCGAGCAGGGTGTGAAAATGAAGCTGAGCGCCGTACGCCGTGTTGTTGAAGGTAAACGGGTCATTATGATCGACGACTCTATCGTTCGGGGCACCACATCTCGTCGAATCGTAAATATGCTGCGGGATGCGGGCGCGTTGGAAGTACATGTACGAATTACCTCACCGCCTTTCAAAAATCCGTGCTTCTACGGTATCGACACGCCGGACCGTCGGGAACTGATCGCTTCGTCCAAAACCGTGGAGGAAATTCGGCAAGAGATTAACGCCGATTCGCTCTATTTTATGAGCGCCGAGGGATTGATTGCCGCGGTAGGCGGACATAACGAACAGGATTACAAGGGCGGTTTGTGCCTGGCTTGTTTCGATAATGATTATCCGACACAGGTAGATTTTAAAGGCGAAGAAAAGTTCGGGTGTAGTTGTTAATATAGGGAACAAAAGAGGTACAGAGGTGCATGGAGGCATGGGATGGCGGTTCTGAGGGGACCACTCCGCGTGTGCAAGGTTCTTACGATCGCTGTTGCCGCGAGATTCCGGGATTGAAATAACCCCTTACAGGGTAGGAATTCATCGGCAAAGGCGAACGCTTTCGCTTCTCCATAATCCTTCCACCCGCTGCGTTCCTCAGGTGTTCAGCATTTTGCAGCAGTGCCTGTACCTCTTCTGTTCCCACCGGGAAGAGGTTAGGTAAGGCCGTTAAAAACTCATGGCATAACTATTTCATGCCATGAGTTTTTAACAGGCGGCTTGTAAAGCCGCCTGTGAGCCAGCGAAGCCAGGCTCAGGCAGCAGGCAGGGCGGAAGCTGCCTGCCTCAAGGGCCAAAGAAGTAAGCCGCCCGTTGGCGCTGCTCACTTCTTTGGCCGGGCACGTTCCCGCCTTTGCGAAGCAAACAGTCCGGGACGTGCCCCCGCCGCCGTCACTACCAAAGGCGGCCACGCATCAAAGCGTGTCCTTGTGAATTGCGGGAAGACCCGCAACTCACAATGGAAAACACGCGACGCTCATTACGAACCACCACCAAGCAGCACCCAATCCTACGCATCTGACCGACTCTTGAGGGGTCCAGGGGGAGCAGCCCCATGGAATCCTCCCTGCTAGGGAGGACTTAGGAGGGTCAATCATTTGAAGGAGTGTTCATGAATGTCCGAAGCATACAAAAACGCAGGGGTAGATATCGCTGCCGGTAATGAAGCAGTAGAACGGATGAAAAAGCACGTTAAACGTACCTTCCGTCCGGAAGTGCTCACGGACTTGGGCGGATTCGGTGCGTTGTTCGGCCTGAATAAAGATAAGTATGAAGAGCCTGTACTCGTTTCCGGTACCGATGGTGTCGGCACGAAGCTGAAGCTTGCCTTTGCAATGGATCGTCATGACACCATTGGCATTGATGCAGTTGCGATGTGCGTAAACGATATTGTCGTCGGAGGTGCAGAACCTCTCTTTTTTCTAGATTACCTTGCTTGTGACAAGGTTGTGCCCGAGAAGATTGAAGCTATAGTCGCTGGAATCGCAGAGGGCTGCCATCAGTCAGGGTGTGCGTTGGTCGGCGGCGAAACCGCAGAAATGCCGGGGATGTACAGTGAGGGCGAATATGATATTGCTGGATTCACCGTAGGGATTGTAGATAAGAGCAAAATCATTAACGGTAGTTCTATTGCTCCTGGAGATACCGTAATCGGGCTGGCTTCCAGCGGTGTTCACAGTAATGGCTTTTCACTGGTTCGCAAGCTGTTATTGGAACAGCAAGGCTATGATTTGCATGATGAAATTGAAGGCTTGAACGGCAAGCTGGGTGATGTACTGCTGGAGCCTACGAAAATTTATGTGAAATCTGTGCTGGCGTTGCTGGACAAGGTAAAAGTTAAAGGCATGGCGCATATCACGGGTGGCGGTTTTATTGAAAATATCCCTAGAGTATTACCGGATCACGTCAATGTAGATATACAATACGGCACATGGCCAATTCTGCCGATCTTCCAGCTCATGCAGGAAAAGGGCGAAATCTCTAACAAAGACATGTTCACTACCTTCAATATGGGGATTGGAATGGTGATCGTTGTTGAGGCAGAGCACGCACAGACTGCATTGGAAGTTCTGAAGGAACAGGGTGAAGCTGCGTATGTGATCGGAAAAGTAACGGAAGGCAGCTCGATCGTGACCTTTACGGGAGCCGAGGTATAATGGGCAATTACCGGATTGCTGTTTTTGCATCAGGCGAAGGGACGAACTTTCAGGCTTTGGTGGATGCGGCCGCACGGGGTGAACTGGGCGGCGCCTCGGTAGAACTACTTATCAGTGACAAGCCTGCGGCTCCGGCTGTAGCTAGAGCACAGAAAGCTGGAATTGCCTGTCATACTTTTCGCCCTAAGGAATATCCTGCCCGAGAAGACTATGAGCGTGAATTGGTGGCTTTGCTGGAGCAGAAATCGATTGACCTCATCGTGTTAGCAGGCTATATGCGTTTGCTATCCAGTGTCATGGTTGATGCCTACGCTGGGAAAATCATCAATATTCATCCGTCGCTGCTTCCGGCATTTCCAGGAAAGGATGCTGTTGGGCAGGCATTGGCCTATGGAGTCAAGGTAAGTGGAGTCACCGTCCATTTTGTGGACGGCGGGATGGACACTGGTGCGATTATTGCCCAACGTGTCGTAGAAGTTCACGATCATGATACAGCGGAATCCTTATCCGCAGCCATTCAATCCGTGGAACGTCAGCTATATCCAGAGGTAGTGGTTAGACTGGCTCAAGGCAAAATCCAATTGAATGGCCGCAAGGTGAGCTCACTTCTCTAAAGATAACTGTAATTTGTCATATCATTGTCATAACAAGGATACTGTACAGGCATTTTCCGATATTTCTCGGGAAATAAATTGATAGAAGAGAAATTTGCAAAATTCTGAAAGAGCTAAAGGAGGAGACAGGGTGAGTATTAAAAGAGCGCTCGTCAGCGTATCAGATAAACGGGGAATCGTGGAGTTTTGTCGCGAGTTGTCCAAATTGGGTGTGGAGATCGTTTCGACAGGGGGAACGAGCAGCTTGCTGTCGAAGGAGGGCATTCCTGTCATCGGTATTTCAGAGGTAACGGGATTTCCAGAAATTATGGATGGACGTGTTAAAACACTCCACCCTGCGGTACACAGCGGTTTGCTGGCTGTTCGGGATAATGAAGAGCATCAGCGCCAGATGAAGGAGCTTGGATTGGATTATATCGATCTGGTCGTTGTGAACCTGTATCCTTTTGCGGAAACGATCGCCAAACCCGGTGTAACCTATGAAGACGCGATTGAAAATATTGACATCGGCGGACCAACAATGCTTCGTTCTGCGGCAAAAAACCATGCTTTTGTTAGTGTAGTGGTCGATGCGGATGACTATAGCACTGTACTGGAGGAAATACGTAAGGATGGCGACACGGAGCTAAATACTCGTAAGCGTTTGGCTGCAAAAGTGTTCCGTCATACGGCGTCATACGACGCTTTGATTTCCGATTACTTGTCGAATGTGACAGGTGATCCTCTGCCTGAGCGTTACACTGTAACCTATGAAAAAATTCAGGATTTGCGTTATGGCGAAAATCCCCATCAACAGGCGGCATTTTATCGTGAGCCTTTGGCGGCCAAGGGTACACTAACAACAGCGAAGCAACTTCACGGTAAAGAGTTGTCTTACAATAATATCAATGATGCGAATGCAGCTCTGCAAATCGTCAAAGAATTCAGCGAGCCGACAGTAGTTGCAGTTAAGCATATGAATCCTTGCGGTGTGGGAATTGGCGGCAGTATTTATGAAGCGTACAGCAAAGCTTACGCAGCAGATCCAACCTCGATTTTTGGCGGCATTGTCGCGGCTAACCGGATTATTGACGGCGATACAGCAAATAAGCTGAGTGAAATCTTTTTGGAAATTGTATTGGCACCGGGCTTCACGAAAGAAGCATTGGAGATTTTAACGAAAAAGAAAAATATCCGTTTGCTTGATCTGGGTGAGCTTTCCCCATCTGAGGCGAAGAGCCGTTTCGTCGTGACTTCCATTGAAGGCGGCATGGTTGTTCAGCAAAATGACGTTCATGCTGTGGACCCGGATGCACTTACGGTTGTAACAGAGCGTACGCCATCCGAGGAGGAACTGAAACAACTTTTGTTTAGCTGGAAAGTAGTTAAACATGTGAAATCCAACGCTATCGTACTGGCGGCAGATAATATGACTATTGGCGTAGGCGCAGGACAAATGAACCGTGTCGGAGCAGCCAAGATTGCGATCGAGCAGGCCGGTGACAAAGCAAAAGGTGCCGTATTGGCATCGGATGCATTTTTTCCGATGGGCGATACGCTGGAGTTGGCAGCTAAAGCAGGCATTACAGCAGTCATTCAGCCGGGCGGTTCCATTAAAGATGAAGAATCTATCAAGGTTGCTAACGAATATGGCATTGCTATGGTCTTTACAGGCGTACGTCATTTCAAGCACTAAGTTGTGTGAGTGGTGAAGGCAGCACACCTGAACGATCATAATGGGGCGGGAGGAATCACCTGAATGGATATTTTGGTTATCGGAGGGGGCGGCCGCGAACATGCAATTGTGTGGGCGCTGAAGAAAAGCCCCAAGGCCGGACAAATCTATTGTGCGCCAGGTAATGCTGGCATCGGACAATTAGCGGAGTGTGTGCCGATTCCGGTGAGTGAGTTTGACGCGCTGACAGAACTGGCGGAATCCAAAAAAGTCGGACTTGTCGTAGTGGGCCCCGATGATCCACTGGCAGACGGCATTGTGGATGCCTTTGAAGCGAAGGGCATTCCAGTATTCGGACCGCGTAAAAATGCAGCGGAAATTGAAGGCAGTAAAATCTTCATGAAGGATTTGCTGCACAAATATCAAATTCCGACAGCAACTTACCGCAAGTTTTATACCTATGAGGAAGCACATGCCTACTTGAAGGAACAGCCTATTCCGGTGGTCATTAAGGCCGACGGATTGGCAGCAGGCAAAGGCGTGACAGTTGCTTACTCGATGGAGGAAGCGGAAAAGGCGCTGTCCGATATTATGGTAGCGAAGGTTTTTGGAGAAGCGGGTGCACAGGTCGTGATTGAGGAGTTCCTTGCTGGACAGGAAATGTCGATTCTCTCCTTTGTGGATGGTGAAACGGTTCGTCCAATGGCAGCGGCCCAAGATCACAAGCCGGTTTTTGACGGTGACAAAGGACCGAACACAGGTGGCATGGGAACGTATTCCCCGTTGCCTCACATAGCCAATTCCATTATTGAGGAAGCCATTGAGACGATTATTAAGCCGACGGCCAAGGCTATGGTTGCTGAAGGACGCCCGTTCCGTGGTGTGTTATTTGCTGGACTGATGATTTCGCCGGACGGCAAGCCGAAGACCATTGAGTTTAATGCACGTTTTGGTGATCCAGAAACACAAGTTGTATTGCCTCGTCTAAAATCCGACCTGCTCGATATTTTTCTCGCTGCTGTGAACGGCACACTGGATCAGGTGGAGATCGAGTGGAAGGATGAAGCTGCGGTGTGTGTGGTGCTGGCATCCGGGGGTTATCCTGCAGCCTACGCCAAAGGGATACCTATCCAAGGATTGGATCAGGCAGATGAAGCCATCGTATTCCATGCCGGCACAGATATCAACGAACAGGGTGAGTGGGTAACGAACGGCGGACGCGTATTAGGCGTGGTTGGTTTGGGACGTGACATTGCCGAGGCACGGGACAAAGCTTACGAGCAGGCGGCTCGTATTACCTTTGAAGGCAAGCAAAACCGTACAGACATTGCGGCAAAAGCGTTGCTATAACAGCAATATATAGGATAAGAGGACCTCTGCGGAGGTTCTCTTTTTTCGTTTGACAAAAGTATACTTATCCTATAGGATTAAAAATACAAAACTGACTGACTGATCAATCGGGAGGAGGAAACCCATGCAGCCACGCAAGACGAAGCAATCCAAAACCCTTTCGAATGACTCACCTGTTGATCACGGGGGAGAAGAAACAGACCGCAGGACTCAGCTTCTTCACATTGCGTTAAAGCGGTTTGCTGAGCAGGGTTACCACCAAACGAAGATTTCAGATATTGTGGTGGAGGCAGGAGTAGCTCAAGGCACATTTTATTGGCATTTTAAAAGTAAAGAGGCTCTGGCGCTGGAGATTATCGCAACAGGCCGTGAACAACTTTTGTCAGCGATCGGGCAGGGGTATCGCCGTGATGCAGGAACGCTGGCTGATATGGTCAAGGCATCGGAAGCGCTGTTTGTTCGGCTATTTCATTTTGCATTGGAGAACCGTTATCTGATGGGTTTGCTGCTGATCGGCAGTGGTGTCGATGAACCCGTACGGCAGAGTATCCGTGAGACCAGGACTGCAATGGAGCTTGCATTCAGGCGCAATATGGAGAGAGCGATCGAGCTGAACATGTTGCCTGCCGAATTAGATGTCGAATTAAGGGCAGCACTACTCATGAGCATGATCGAAGGGATCATTATACGCTGGTTATTCGGTTCGGAGGGAACACATGACCACATCAAGCAGGTATCCGCTACAAGATTGGCAGAAGAGGCTGCTAATTTTGAATTTTACGGACTATTAGGTCAAAGCTAGACGGTCAACATCGCATGAATGAGTAGTATGCAACAAATAATATAGCCAAATTACACATACAAACTTAAACATTTACATCTAGACAGGAGAGAACGATACATGAAAACACGTAAAAAAGGATTCTTGGTGACCACACTCATGGCTCTGGCATTGTTCAGCCTTGTGCTGAGCGCTTGCGGTACCAAACAGGAAGCTTCCAATACCGGAACTGGAACGGGCAGCAATAATGAAGCAGCCGCCAATCAGCTCGAAGCCATCAAGAAGGCCGGTGTAATGAAGGTAGGCATGATGGGCACTTACCCACCGTACAATTTCTTGAACGACAACAAGGAGTTGGACGGGTTTGATGTGGATATTGCCAAAGAGTTGGCGAAACGGATTGGAGTAAAAGCGGAATTCACGGCCCAAGAATTTTCGGGATTGATTCCAAGTCTGCAAAAGAAAAAATTCGATGCAGTGGTTAGCCAGGTTGCGATTACAGAGGATCGCAAGAAGGCCATTGACTTCACAGATCCCTATATCACCAATAATGTGAATATTATCGTGAATAGCAAAACAAATGACATTACGAAGTTGGAAGACTTTAAAGGCAAAACCATTGGTGTCGGCTTGGGGACAAATGATGAATCTTATCTGCGCAACGAAGTGCTGCCAAAGGTAGGCGATTTTGAGATCAAAACATATGATGATGTCATTACTTCATTGAAGGATCTAAACTCTGGTCGTATTGATGCAACCATTAACAATCTATATGCTCTCAAACCCATTATCGACAAAAACGGGTTCCAAATTAAAGCCGTAGGCGAGCCGATTAAATCAGACCTAGCAGCTGTAGCCATTAACCAGAAAACTCCTGAGCTCAAGGAAGCCTTGAACAAGGCTCTGAAGGAAATGAAGGAAGACGGCACTTACAAAACAATTTTCAAAAAATGGTTTGGCGAGGAGCCAAAAGAATAACGTAAGCCTGTTACAGGCGTCTGGCTCCAGTCTTGGCTTTTATGCTGACATGGGGCCACTCGTCTGAAAGAAGGGAATATAATTGATGCTAGAATTAATGTGGGAGAACGTCCCTTTTTTATTGAAGGGCGCTTATTATACGCTGTATATAACGATTGTTTCTATGCTGTTTGGTTTAATTATTGGTTTGATTGTTGCTGTAGCGCGCTTGAAGGGGAATCGACCTGTTCGGTGGCTGGCTCGTATGTATGTATCGATCATCCGGGGAACGCCGGTTTTGGTGCAGATTGCGGTCATTTATTATGGTCTGGATGACTACGGAATATCTTTCGGATCGTTAACGGCTGCTTGTCTCGCGCTTAGTATTAATACAGGGGCGTACTTATCGGAGACGTTCCGTGGAGCTATTTTAGCCGTACCACAGGGACAGACCGAGGCTGCTTATGCGACGGGAATGTCGCCTGGTCAAACGATGTGGCGTATCATTCTTCCACAGGCGTTGCGCATTGCAATTGCACCGATGGGGAATACGTTCGTGGGTATGCTTAAAGAAACGTCGCTTGTGTCGGTTATCGGGGTTAGTGAATTGATGCGACAGGCACAGCTTTTACAGGCGCAGTATTTGCGCTACATGCCGTTTCTGCTCGAAATTGCTCTGATGTACTGGATTATGAGCATTGGATTCTCCGCTATACTGGAGCGGGTGGAAAAGCGTCTGGCTCGAGCTTATTAAGGTGGAGATGATAGATGATGATAACAACAAACGGATTAGGTAAACGATTCGGACAGGTAGAGGTTCTGAAAAGCATTGATTTTCAGGTTGCCGCTCGTGAAATCGTCGTATTGCTCGGTCCCAGCGGCTCAGGTAAAAGTACCCTGCTGCGTTGCCTGAACGGACTGGAAGAGTTGTCTTCTGGCAAGTTTGAGGTGAACGGGATTGAGGTTAATGCTATGGCTCCTGTTCGTGCCCGCCAAGCAGCCATTCGTGATATTCGCAAGCAGACGGGGATGGTGTTCCAGCAATTCAATCTGTATCCGCACAAAACAGCTATCGGCAATGTCATTGAAGGACTGCTGACAGTTAAGAAAATGCCGCGCGACAAGGCTATGTCTATCGGACAACAGCTGCTGAAGCGGGTGGGGTTACTGGATAAGCAGGATGTACATCCATCTCGTCTGTCCGGTGGACAGCAGCAACGGGTAGCTATTGCACGTGCACTGGCGATGGACCCGGCGATTATGCTGTTCGATGAGCCTACATCGGCGCTTGATCCAGAACTGGTGGGTGAAGTGCTGGGAGTTATGCGGGAGTTGGCTCAAGACGGAATGACGATGGTCGTCGTGACTCATGAAATGAAATTTGCCCGCGAGGTGGCCGACAAGGTTGTATTTATGGCAGATGGAATCATTGTGGAAGAGGCTGCGCCACAGGCATTTTTTGATGCTCCCCAGCATGAGAGGACACAAAAGTTTTTGCGTCAAATTAGCGAGTTTTAAGTTAGAGGATGAATCATAGATTATTAAGATGGAAAGAAGGCAATTGATTATGAAAGTATCTACTACTTGGCACGGCAAACGCGCATTTACATCGGAAGGACCATCCGGTTATTCCGTAGGGATGGATGCTACGGCGGCTTATGGCGGCGATGGTAAAGGGATGACACCGATGGAACTGCTGCTTGCAGGTCTGGCGGGATGTATCGGTATTGATATTACGATGATTTTGGATCGTTTTTTGTCAGACATTCAGCGAATTGATATTGATGCAGAAGGTACACGCAAGGAGCAAATGCCAACAGGATTTACAGCAATTGATCTGACGTTCCACGTAGATGGAGATATTCCAGATTACCGCGTATGGAAAGCGATTCAGATGGGTAAGGAAAAATATTGTGCAGTATCTGATTCCCTAAAAGCGGAAATTCGGATGCACCTCATTTTGAATGGAACAGAAGTACCCTATCCAGCGTAAGTGTTGAGGGGTGAGGAGAGTCAGCCTGTGTTATATACAGGAGGGCTCTCTTTTTTTATGTTGTCTGACAACATGACACTTCATGAAATCTTGTGTACGAAGTGCATACAGAGTTACTGAACAAAGAATTCGTTTAGAAAAGATATTAATCAGCGGATCGGTCTACAGGTTTCCTTATCCGCTGCTTTTTTGTTTGCGTTCCCGTAGCAAGAGATACAGGAAATAGGGCGCGCCAATTACGGCTGTCACGATGCCGGCGGGGATTTCGAGCGGCGGCTTCAGCCCCCGTCCGAGCGCATCGGCAAGGACGAGGATCAGGGCACCGATCATGGCTGCGCCGGGCAATAGATAGCGGTGGCGATTACCAAACAATCGCCGTGCCAGATGTGGTGCCAGCAGCCCTATAAAGCCGATGGAGCCGATGGCAGCGACACAGGCAGCAGCTAAGGCCACAGATACGGCCAGCAGTCCTGTGCGCATACGCTTCACGCTAAGTCCCAAACCAGCGGAGCTTTCCTCATCCAGACTCATAATATCCAGCTTGCGTTGTAGCGTATAGGCGAGCGGCAGCAATACAATTAACCATGGCAAAAGCCCATATACTTCATCCCAGCCTTTGCCCCACAAGCTTCCAGCTAGCCAAGTCAGCGTATCGCTGGCTTCGAGTGGATATTTGACCAGAATATAATCGGTCGCAGCCTGGAAGATAGCACCTACCGCCAGCCCGGTTAAGGCTAGCATATTAGGACGCATGCCTCCCCTCATCGAAAGCTGTACGAGCAGTAGTGCAGCTAACCCGGCACCGACAAAGGCAGCGACAGGCAGCAGCGCCACCGGGGATGAGGGGAGCAGCACGATGACGAGAACCGCAGCAAAGCCGGCTCCCTTGGATACACCCACCACATCCGGCGAAGCCAGTGGGTTGCGAATCATGCCTTGCAGTAGCACGCCGGCTACAGCAAGACCAGCACCGGCCATGATGGCCAGCAGGTCACGAGGCAGTCGATAATGGTGAACGATGAACCAGGAAGAGGCATTTCGGTTAGTCAGCGCCGTGATCAGCTCAGCGGGCGTAATGTAGGTGCCGCCCACGCCGATAGCTATAAAGGAAACACCGATCATTATCACGAGTAAAATCCACAGTTTTTTCATCGTGAAGCCCTCCCGTTCTTGTGCGCCAGGTATAAAAAGAAGGGCGCGCCCACCAGCGCAGTTACGATACCAACGGGCGATTCATAAGGAAAGGCAATAAATCGTCCAAGCACGTCCGCATATGTCAGCAGCAGAGCTCCGCAGATTGCAGACAGGGGGATGACCCGTTTGTAATTGTCGCCTGTAAATACCTTAATGATATTCGGCACCATCAGACCCACAAAGCCGATGGCCCCGGCTACCGCTACAGCAGAGCCTGCCAGCATAATAACTGAAACTGAGGCCAGCAAGCGGACAAGACGTACGTTTTGCCCCAGTCCCTGTGCGACCTCTGTACCGAGGCTAAGCACAGATAGCGAGGGGGCCAGCGCCAGTGCAAGGATCATACCGACGGCGAACCATGGCAGCACCAGACGCGTGTCGGCCCAAGTAGACCCGTCGATGGCGCCAGCGAGCCAATACAGTACATCGGATATTTGCTCGTTGAACACGAGCAGTCCCTGAGTGACAGAGGCCAGCAGCAGATGCACAGCCATCCCGGCAAGAGCCAGCTTGACTGGCGTCATGCCCGCCGTTCCGGCCAGCGCATATACGAAGGAGCCACCTGCGATCGCTCCGGCAAAAGCAAAATAAATGCTGCCGGACGACCCGATATTGGGCAGCAGCACGACCGACAGGACGACAGCCAGCGAAGCGCCAGAGCTGACCCCAAATACCTGTGGCGAAGCCAGCGGGTTGCGTGTGATGGCCTGCATCAGCGCTCCGGCCACGGCAAGCCCGGCGCCGACGATCAGACCAATGACGGCACGTGGCAGGCGTATCGTCAAGATAATGAGCTGATCCTTGGACGGATGCTCGGTGAATAGTGCAGTCAGCATGGTGGGGATGTCCATCCTGACTGGGCCAATCGCCACGCTCAGCAATAGTCCAGCCAGCAGCGCGAATAGAAGTGCAAAGAAGACCGGCTTATTTAGCCGGTCGCGTAAGGCTTGTCCGATCAACGGGAGCCGTCTCCTTTAGTTTGCGCGGGATACAGAAGCGAAATCGCTTGCTCCAGTATTTTCTCGGCAGAGCCGAGTCCACGGTACCGGGTCCACAGTGCCCGGTTTACTTCGTAAACTTCCCCTTTTTTCACGGCCGTAATGTTTTGCCATAACGGATTTTGCTTCCATTCTGCAAGCAGCTTCTCATCGGCTTCCACTAAGAAGATCACGTCCGGATCAGCTTGTGCAATCTGCTCCAGTGTCAGCTTGACTGTAGGCTCGCTTGTATTTTGAAGGGCATTGTGGATGCCTGCTTGCTCCAGCAGTTGTCCATCAAAAGATGAAGCGCCGTGAGCCGATAGTGAATCAGAACGAAATACCCCAAGCAATACGCTACGTGACTCACCAGCTTGGATGCCTTCTTTCAGCTTTGCCATTGTGGCTTTATGTGCTGCGAGAATTTGCTCACCCTTTTCCTTCTCACCCAACGCGTCAGCGATAACGCCGAAGGATGCCAGGTTTTGCTCATAAGAGGAATTGCGGCTCTTTAGAACAATGGTAGGAGCAATCTCACTTAGTTCTTTGTAAATGCTCTTATGACGGTTCAGATCAGCAATAATCAAATCGGGCTTCAAAGAGCTGATCGTTTCCAGGTTCGGCTGTTTGCGTGTGCCGACAGGTGTAAAGTCGATTCTTTTGCCAAGCAGCCCATCGATATCATCATCATTTTCCTGAGCTATGCCGACAGGCATCACGCCCAGTTGGGTAGCAGCATCGACAAAAGAGAATTCCAACGTCACGATTCTTTTGGGTTTGCCTGTAACTTTGGTTTCTCCCATCTCATGTTTGATCGTTCGAGTGTCGCCTGTGGTTTGAGGTGCTGCTGCGTTATTATTTTGTGATTGGCCTCCACATCCCGCCATAACGGCTGTCAGTAGTACCAGAATCGCTGCAAGCAGCACGCCTGTGCGTAGTGGCTGTTTCGGTGTTGCCATATGTTGTCCCCCGTTCCAAATATGCTTACCAGAGAAACTGATAATCATTATCAATTAACTAACTGTTGACCATTCTAGCAACCGGGAAAGGGGACGTAAATAATGTGATCATTTAAACCGTTTTAGCCTATTATGAGAATTAAGTTCATTAAAATCACAAGCGAGATGAGAGGATGGAAGAGACCAGACGTATGAATTGGTGGTTTATGCATTTTCCTGCCGTCTGCGGTAGATACGCTCCGGTCTGCCGACAGTTCCGTATACCTGATCGTGGTGAGCATCGCCACTTTCCACTAAATATTCCAGATACCTTCTGGCGGTAGATCGGCTCATACCTAGCTCAATTCCCACTGTACCCGTAGTTACCTCACCTCGTCGGTTCAGGAGATCAAGCACCTTTTCGCAAGTGACTTTATCAATGCCTTTGGCCCATAGCTCTCCTACTCCGTTACCCGTCATCCGACCCGTGCCCGCGCTTTGAAGCAGACGGTCAATTTCCGATTGCTCCACCGTAGAGTGTTCTTCTTGCCATGTTGTGACTTGGCGGCGGAAACGAGCATATTCCTCTAAGGTCGCCCGCAATCTCTCGAATACGAGCGGCTTTACGATAAAATCAAATACGCCTGCTCGAACCGCTTGTACCACAGTTTCAGCTTCTTTGGCGGCAGTCAGCATAATGACATCTGTAGCTGGATAGTGTTGCTTGATGAACGATAGCAGGGTTAGACCATTCGTATCGGGAAAATAAACATCCAGCACGGCTAAAGACGGTCGCAATACATCCAGTTGAAGCTTTGCCTCAAATTCGTTCGTTGCTATTGCACATACGGTGAACCCGTCCACCTTTTCAATAAATCGTCGGTTAATCTCCGCAATTCGCGGATCATCTTCAATAATAAGAACCTCAATGTCCGATAATACCCGCTCATTCATGGCCGTAACCTCCTTTTACATCATGATTCGTGTCTGTTCTAATTAAAGGAATGTATACTTCAAAAATGCTACCTCCACCAGGCCGTTCATGTACTTTTATGGAGCCACTCATTCGTTCGGTGTACTCCTGCACGAGAGCAAGGCCATATCCGTGTCCTGCCTCTGCTTTAGTTGATGCTCCCTTAACGAACAGTTTTTCCTGGATATCCTCCGAAATACCCGATCCATTATCCATAACTTCGACGACGATGGCTTCAGTCATTTCTTCAAGCCGGAACCAGACCTGTCCGTCAGGTATAGAGCCTATTGCAACTGCTTCCATAGCATTGTCCAGCAGGTTTCCGGCAATGGTAGCAAGAAGCGACCACTCCAACGCAGGAGACGGGGTTGTAAATGCTCCTTTTATATATGAATGGAGTACAATCCCTTTTTCCAACGCCTGTTTTTTCTTGCTGATCAGCAGGCTGGCGATGATTGAATCGGGTGAAAGAGAAGACGAAACGGAACTATGTACACGATACTCTTCCGATTCCTGAGTAATAAAGTCCACTGCTTCGTCATAACACTCCAACTGAATCAGGCCGGATATGAGATATAGCCGATTGGTATATTCATGTGTTTGTGATCGTAACACGTCCGCATAATCCTTGACCTCTGTCAACTGCCGCGTCATGCGAAGCAGCTCTGTTTTGTCACGCAGGCTGGCAACGGTGCCTAGCATTCGTCCGAATCGATCCTTGATCGGTACACGGCTGACGACTACGACTCGTTGTTGGATCTCAATTTCCTCATTGAATACGTTTTGTTCCTGATCCGGCTTCATGCTAGGATTCTTTTCGATAAAATCTGTAGCAAGTACATCTGCCAGCTGATATGCCGCGCCCGCCAAATGACGAAGCTCGCATCCATAGAGGCTAGTTTCCGGAGGAAGACCAAGCAAACGGACGGCTTGTGGATTGGCAAGTGTGACTTGTCCACTGCTATTAACCGCGATAATCCCTTCACCTATGGATTCGAGAATGGCTTGCTTTTCCTGATACAAACGTCCAATCTCCACTGGCTCCAGCCCATGCAGTTCGTGCCTTACCCGTCGTGCTATAACCAGACTTCCTAATATGCCGATCATTAGCGCGCCTACCATGAACCACAGCCATGTATATGTGTATGTACGAATATTTTGCGCCACATCTGTCATCAGGAAACCTACAGAAACGAGTCCGATTGCTCGGCCTTGTTCATCATAGACTGCGGTTTTGGCTCGCAGTGACGGTCCGAGAGAGCCAGTGGATTCCGTAATAAAGGACTGCCCTTGCAGCACCTTATTATTCAGCGGGTCCATCATAGGCTGCCCGATGCGTTCCGGGTTAACATGCCATTGCCGAATGAGATGACGATCTGCAATCGTAATAAAATCAGCGCCGGTGCTGGCTTGGACAGGTTTCACTGCTTCGTTGATCCGAACACGTAATTGCGTCGTGTCGGTCTGTTCTAGAGCATCCCTGACCTGTGCATCTACCGCAAGCGTATTGGCCACAGTCAGTGCCCTTTTCCCAATCTCTTCGTACAAGGCGGAGGTAATCATATAACGAAGGGATAATCCCAACAGCCCGGTAACGACTAGCACTAAAAGGGATATGAATACCATTAATTTTGTCTGAAAACGCACATGCCTTCACCGCCATTAAACAAAATATAGGAGCAGTTGATCAGCGGATAAACACCCCAATATGAATCATTTTACTGTATTCCAGAAACGACCGCACTTTTAATCTATCGAAAGAATGGTCTATAATAGAAATAGTTACATAATACGAGGAGGGAAATATTATGATTATTATTCATGCCGATATGAAAGTTTTACCAGAAAAGAGAGAGACCTTTTTGCAACAAACCCAAGGGTTGATCAGCGCATCACAAGCTGAAGAAGGCAATGTACGCTATACGTTAATGCAGGATTTGAATGATCCCAACGCATTTACGATGGTTGAAGAGTGGAAGGATGCTGCTGCTGTAGATTTCCATAACAAGTCTGCCCATTTCCAGGCATTTGTTGCTGCAGCTAAAGAATTGTTGGCTGCTCCGCTTGAAGTGAATGCTTTTCAGGATGCGACTAAACTGTAATCATCCCGTTGGATAATTTATAACTAGGAATAGGAGGAGATAGACATGGGGAATATTGCGGATACAGCTTTACTAAATAACGGAGTTCAGATGCCTTGGCTTGGTTTTGGTACATACAAGGCGGAAGGCAATGAGGTTTACGAAGCAGTCAAAACAGCTATTAAGGTCGGTTACCGTCACATTGATACCGCGGCGATCTACGGCAATGAGGAACTGGTCGGACAAGCCATTCGTGACAGTGGAGCGGACAGAGACAATCTGTTTGTGACCACTAAGCTATGGAATCAAGATCAGGGCTACGATTCAACACTGCGTGCTTTCGAGGAAAGCCGCAAGCGGTTGGGCCTGGATATCATTGATCTGTACCTTATCCATTGGCCTGGCAAGGACAAGTACAAGGAAACTTGGAAGGCGTTCGAACGGCTGTATGAAGAAGGAAGCGTACGCGCGATTGGAGTAAGCAACTTCCAAATTCACCATCTCGAAGACCTCCTGAAAGACAGTAATATTGTACCTGTCATTAATCAGGTAGAGCTTCACCCGCGTCTGACTCAGCAGGAGCTGCATCAATACTGCCGGGAACACCAGATCCAGCTTGAATCGTGGAGTCCTCTGATGAAGGGGAAACTGACGGAGCAGCCAGATATCGTTGAGATTGCTGCCAAATACGGCAAAACGACTTCTCAGGTTATTTTGCGTTGGCATCTGGATCGGGGAATTGTAACGATTCCCAAATCGGTTACCGCGCATCGTATCCGCGAGAATGCCGATTTGTTCGATTTTGAACTGACGACTGAGGATATTGACCGAATTAATGGTCTTCATCTGGATGAGCGTGTGGGTACTCATCCCGATAAGCTGTTGTTCTAATGGAATATGTAGATGTACAAAGAACCTCCCATTCTGCGTTTATCGTGGTTTGGGAGGTTCCTTGTTTATCCCTACTGATGATTTATTTTGCGATGCAGTAGGAAGGAGTAGAGTACAGGAATGACGACGGATATAAACAGCCCGGTGAGAAAAATGACGGTGCCCGCCACTCCATCGACCCATGCCGCTACCAAGCCCGAAGCACCACCGAACATCATCATAGGTCCGCCAAAACGGTGCGTTTTACGCCATACCTCCGGATTGGACAGAGTCCACGGCGTGCGGATACCGAAGGTATAGTTTGGCTGTACCTGAGTCATATAATTACCCAGCACCAGCAGCACCAGACCCAGCACTCCATAAAGGATCGTAAGCATCTGTAGCCGATAATTCAGGTTATACAGCAGCATTCCCCAACCGGCTATAGCGAGAATGAGCGAAGTGCCTACACGCGTAACCTCATAGGCTTTAGTAAATTTCTTGAAATTTGCTCTGTTGGGGTCCATGTAGCGGGATAGCCGAAGGAGCAAAGGCACCAGCCCCAATAGCACCAGCATGAGAATAGAACTGTTTTTACTCATATACCCGTCTGCGGTATTGTCCATGCTAAAATGAGAGGCCAGCACATCGGGAAGCCGGTTATACAGTAGTAAAGCGCCTATAGCAGGTGATAAGGCAAGCAAAGTCGTCAAAACATCCGTCAAGCTCCAACGTGTTCGGAACTTCATTCAGACCCCTCCGTATCCTTAATATCATTCGAAGTTGGTTTTACAGGGGCATCCGATTGGGCGATACTGAACATCCAGCCGATGACATCCGCCACAACTGTTGTATGCAAGGTGTAAATAATGCTTTGCCCCTGTCGCTCATCCAACACAAGCCCCGCCTGCTTCAGCAAATTCAGATGGTGGGATATGCTGGGCTTGCTGATTTGAAAATGCTCAGCGACGTCGCCCGCGCTCATGCTTTTCTCTTTCAAAAGCTGCAATATTTTGCGCCGGGTCGGATCAGCCAAGGCTTTGAAGGCATCATTCAAAGTTTGCTCACTCCTTTAGATATTTAGATAATTCTCTAAATATCTAATCACATAGTAAAATAAAGCTATACTACATGTCAATGGAACAAGACATCATTTTAGAAAAAATTAACGAGGTCAATTATGTTTGTATAAAGCAGTGAAATGGGCTATAATCAAATTATACAAAAAATAAGATTCTTAATTTAAAGTTAATTAGAGGAGGGAATAGATATGAAACACGTCTTTCGTAAAGGAAATGATCCGCAAGCTCCGGTTATTTTGCTGTTGCACGGTACCGGCGGGAATGAA
Organism: Paenibacillus sp. EKM301P; assembly: GCF_011800295.1. Taxonomy (NCBI): domain Bacteria; kingdom Bacillati; phylum Bacillota; class Bacilli; order Caryophanales; family Paenibacillaceae; genus Paenibacillus; species Paenibacillus sp. EKM301P. The sequence goes on from NZ_JAALFM010000022.1 coordinate 33,892, forward strand.
CAAGACTTGCTACCATTGGCTGATTTGGTTGCACCAGGCTCATCTGTGTTAGGTGTGAGAGGTAATGTGCTGGAAAATGGAATGCCGCGCTTCTTTCGCCGTTTGGCAGAGGGTGTGTTCGACATTGAGGATCTCGTATTTCGTACCAAAGAACTAAGCGAATTTGTTGATTCAGCTGCAGAGCAATATGATTTTGACCGTAACAACGTGGTGGCTCTGGGCTATTCCAATGGAGCCAACATAGCAGCCAGTATGCTCTTCCATGATGCAAAAGCGCTGCGTGGGGCCATTCTCCATCATGCTATGGTGCCATTGCGAGGGCTGGAACTGCCGGACTTGAACGGTGTCCCTGTATTTCTGTCTTCCGGTGAAAATGACCCGATTGTTCCAGCGGCGGAATCTCAGGAGCTGCAAGCCCTGCTGGAAGGGGCCGGAGCACAGGTAGAAGCCTACTTGGAACGCAATGGTCATCAATTGACTCGCACTGAAGCCGAAGCCGCAGGCCGATGGTTTGGAAAGCATTTTAATGTATAAAATAACTCGATAACGATCAAGCTACGGTTTAGCGCTCTAGTGAGCGATTCTATGATTAGGAGGCGTCAAACCGATGGCAAAACCGGATAATCGAGCAGATAATGTGGAGCATTTACAACAAAATATTCAGAATACATTGCAGAATCTTCATGAGGCTGAAGGATATCTAAACGAATTTTCCTCTGAAATCAGCAATGAGGAGCGTCAGCAGATCGAAGAAAAAAATAATCGTCGTAAACAAAGTATTAGATCATTTCGAGAAGAAGTGAAAGACGAAGCAGCACATTCGCAAGAGTAGTTAACATAGCGAGACCCAACTCCGAGTTTCAATTGGAGTTGGGTCGTTTTTTTATGCAGAAATCATCATATTCCCATCCAATTCATTTTCCCCCTATAATGCAATGAGATCTGTTTTACACAAAAACGAATTTTTTTTGAATAATATTGTTGTAAACTAATTTGTATTGATGTTAAATAATAAAAGAAAGCGCAATCATTTACGAATTAGGATTTCATCATGCGAAGGGGGAAGGATATGCTGCTGCGAAGAAAAAGCATGGCTTTGATGCTTATGACGGTGGTTTTGATGGCTGGACTGCTGCAAGGTTGTTCTTTCAAGACTGATGAAAAGGATGGGCCGGGAACAGAACTTGTATTATGGACATTCAATGAACTGCATGAGAAGTTTTTTCTGCAAATGGCTGACCAATGGAACCAACAGCACCCTGATGAATTGATTAATTTGAAAGCGAATACATTTCCTTATGACAACCACCACAGCAAGCTCTCGATTGCGTTGCAATCAGGGGTGGGAGCGCCGGATATCGCGGATATTGAGGTCAACAAAATTGGTAATTTCCTCAAAGGAATACCGCAATTGGTCCCGCTCAATCCGGTGATTGACCCTGAGATCAATAACATTGTGCCTTCCAGAGTACAGATTTACGGCAAAGACGGTAAGTATTACGGCATTGACTTTCACGTTGGAGCCGAAGTGATGTATTACAATAAAGAGATTATGGATCAGGCGGGGGTAGACCCGGATTCCATCGTTACCTGGGCAGACTACGCTGCTGCTGGCAAGCAAGTGCTGGCCAAAACGGGCAAGCCGATGGCGACCTTGGAGACCAATGACCTGTGGAGCTACTGGCCGATGATCTCCCAGCAAAATTCAGATTTTTTGGATGACAAGGGCGAGTTGACGCTCGATAACGAAACCAATATTAAAACACTTGAGTTTCTCCAACAAATGATAAAAGACAAAATCGCTATTCCCGCACCGGGCGGCGGGCATCATATGGAGGAATACTACGGGTTTATGAACAAAGGCGGGGCCGCTTCAGTGTGGATGCCGATGTGGTATATGGGACGTTTTACGGATTACATGCCTGACTTGAAAGGAAAAGTCATCATTAGACCGATGCCGGCGTGGGAAAAAGGCGGCTATCGCTCAGCAGGTATGGGCGGGACCGGAACGGTAGTCACGAACCAATCGAAGCACCAGGATTTGGCGATGCGTTTTCTAGCCTTTGCCAAGCTGTCCAAGCAAGGGAATGTGGAGATTTGGAAGCAACTAGGGTTTGATCCCATCCGCAGTGAAGTGTGGACTATGCCGGAAGCCAAAGCCAAAAATAAATTTACGGATTATTTCGGAACGAATATTTTTGATACGCTGATCGAAGTAAAAGATGAAATTAATGCGGTGCATATTGGACCGAAAACGCCTGACATCGCCAGTGCTGTACGTAATAAAATACTTTATCGGACACTACAGAGTGGCGAAGATCCAGCCACGGTGCTGCATGAGCTAGCAGATGAACTGAGATAGACCCCAACAGGAAAGGGAGTGAGATTCATGGCAACGCCCGTTCATACGAACGCTAATGTACCGACAGGTCAGCCGCCAAAAACTCAGCGTCCGACCAGAAGCCAATGGAGCCGCTTTATTCATTCCAGTCGTACGGCACCGTATGTATTTGTCCTTCCATTTTTACTGTCCTTTGCGCTGTTTTTTGCGTATCCGGTCATCTCGACGGTCATTATGAGCTTTCAGGAAGTCTTGCCTGGGATAACAACTTATGTTGGCCTGGAAAATTATAAGGATTTAATGAATCCTACATTTGGAAAAGCAATTTTGAACAGCGTCCTGTACACGCTGCTTACACTGGTCGTGTTGATTCCTCTGCCACTGGTACTGGCGGTATTGCTAAATTCGCCTAAAATGCCGGGTAGAGGGCTGTTTCGCTCCGTAATGTTTATACCCGCACTAACTTCAGTGGTGGTAGCAGGAACAATCTTCCGACTCATGTTCGGGGAATTGGATGGCTCGCTGATGAACTCCCTGTTGGGGATATTCGGTCTTGAGCCTTACAAATGGCTAATGAATGCGAACACCGGCTTTTTAGCGTTGATCGTGTTGGCCTTATGGAGATGGCTGGGGGTAAACATGCTGTACTACATGTCGGGGTTACAGAACATTCCTCCCGAGTTGTATGAAGCTGCTCAGATCGATGGGGCCAGCCGCTTTGATTCATTTTGGCGGATTACGATTCCTATGCTAAAACCCGTGACAATCTACGTATTTACGATCAGTATTTATGCCGGATTGTCCATGTTCACCGAGAGCTATATGCTGTGGAACGGAAACAACTCTCCGAATGATATTGGATTGACGATCGTTGGCTATCTCTATCGCCAAGGTCTGGAACAGAACAGCATGGGCTTTGGAGCAGCGGTGGGTATTGTATTGCTCGTATTCACATTAGTACTGAACCTGATCCAGCTCAAATTTTTTGGCATGTTTCGGAAGGAGGATTAAGCGATGGCTCAGAAACAAAAAGGCCCGTTATCTGCATTTCTTGTTGTCCTGTTCATTCTGTTTGCCGGGTTCGCCCTGTTTCCGCTATTTGCCGTGACGCTTGCCTCATTCAAGCCATCAACGGAGTTGCTGCGCTACGGCTTGAATCTCAAGCTGGAGTGGGCCATCATGTCCTTAAAAAACTATGCGTTCATCTTTCAGGGGACGACGGATTATTTTCAATGGTACTGGAATAGTCTTGTCATTACCGTCTTGTTTACGGTGTTATGTCTGATATTGTCCGCGATGGTCGGGTATGGCCTGGAGATGTATCGTTTTAGACTGAAAAATGTGATTTTTACACTGGTGCTGGTCGTGATGATGATCCCGGTAGAAATTATTATGCTGCCACTTTACAAACTCATGATCGGTATGAAGCTGATCAATACGGTATGGGGTGTGATTTTGCCATTTGTCGTCGCACCGATTCCGATCTTTTTCTTCCGTCAATATTTAAGCGGAGTACCCAAGGACTTTATGGATGCTGCACGGGTTGACGGCTGTTCAGAGTATGGTATTTTTGTGCGGATTATGATGCCTCTGATGGCACCTGCCTTTGCGGCAATGGCTATTTTACAAGCTATGAACAGTTGGAATAACTTCCTGTGGCCGATGATCGTATTGCGTACTAACGACATGCTGACACTGCCAATCGGTCTGTCCAGTCTGCTGACGCCATATGGCAACAATTATGATGTGTTGATTGCCGGTTCAGTCCTGGCTATTTTGCCGATTCTCGTCGTGTTTCTGTTCTTCCAGCGTTACTTTATTGAAGGGATGACTGCAGGCGGGGTGAAAGGATAATCATTGCGGTGCTGAATGAGTCGACTGAAGACAAGAAATGTATAGAGTCAGGAAAGACGGGTCGGGCATTGTCTCGGCCTGTTTTTTTATGAACTCAATGATTTTCATTCTCATTTTCATGACTATCAACTGCACAAGCTATAGGTAAACGTGGTATGATGTTTGAAAGATTTCAAATACAGCACTTTGCATAATTCGATTCCTAACGCTCAAAAGTTTAATATATAGACGAACTAAACCGATTCGATCTATATATTACTGATTTGAAATCGCTCTTGGGATTTATGCAAAATGCTCAATACAGAAATATTCAGGCGGAGCGTGGAGAACCTATGGAACCAACAGAAACCCAGAAAACTGAGCCGGCCACAGCGTCAACCGTTGGCATGGAGGATATTGTACGGGCGCATCATATGCTGCGTGAGGTGATTGTTCGTACACCTTTACAGAGGGATGCCGTCCTATCGGCCAAATATAACTGTAATGTGTATCTGAAACGAGAGGATCTCCAAGTTGTGCGGTCCTTTAAAATCCGTGGAGCTTACAACATGATCCGCAGCCTAACTCCTGAGCAAATGGAAAAAGGGATCGTGTGCGCGAGTGCGGGTAATCATGCGCAAGGTGTGGCTTTTTCATGTAACGCGCTTGGCATCCAAGGTAAAATATTTATGCCGAGCACAACGCCCAATCAGAAGGTGAAGCAGGTACGTCGCTTTGGCGGAGACAGTGTAGAGGTCATTTTGACCGGAGATACGTTTGACGATGCTTATGACGAGGCCATGAAGGTATGCAGCGAACAGGAAATGACCTTTATCCACCCGTTCGATCAACCGAAAATTATTGCGGGCAATGGCACGATTGCGATGGAAGTGATGGAGAGCCTGGATACACCTGCGGACTATATGTTCGTGACGATTGGCGGCGGCGGTTTGGCGGCAGGCGTAGGCACATATGTTAAAACTGTGAATCCGACCACCAAAGTAATCGGTGTAGAACCCCTGGGCGCAGCATCGATGACGGAAGCGATGCGTTTGAACAAGGTCGTTACACTGGAGCACATAGACAAGTTTGTTGACGGGGCTGCGGTGAAGCGAGTAGGTCAGTTAACATATGACATTTGTAAACATACCTTGGATGATATTGTGAAGGTACCGGAAGGCAAGGCATGTACAGCGATTCTGGCGCTGTATAATGAAAATGCGATTGTTGTGGAGCCCGCGGGTTCGCTGCCTGTAGCAGCACTTGATCTGTATCGTGAGCAGATTCAAGGCAAAACAGTAGTCTGTATCGTTAGTGGTGGCAATAACGACATTGATCGTATGCAGGAGATTAAGGAACGCTCCCTGATTTATGAAGGACTAAAACATTATTTCATGGTTAATTTCCCGCAAAGAGCAGGGGCACTGCGTGAGTTTCTTCAGGATGTGCTTGGACCAGACGATGACATCACAAGGTTTGAGTATACGAAAAAGAATGATAAGGAAAACGGCCCGGCGCTGGTCGGCATTGAGTTGTTCCACAAGGAGGACTATCTTCCTTTAATTGAACGGATGAATCGCAAAGGGATTCAATATACGGAATTGAACAAAAATGAGAATCTGTTTAATATGCTAATCTAACAAGGAGCCTACGGGCTCTTTTTTTTGTATGTGCAATGTTATTGTAAAAAGAAAATAAACCATTAGACTGGGAACGGCATTAAGCTATACCAGCTAATAGCTTGTCAAGATTACCAGTAAAGTGATTCTAAATCATGTGGTATAGTTAAAATGA
>NZ_JAALFM010000023.1:0-27707 GCF_011800295.1 Paenibacillus sp. EKM301P
CGAACCAGCACCACCGCTTCGCGCACGCCTTCCACCCGCAGCAGCTGCGACTCGATCTCGCCCGTCTCGATCCGGTAGCCCCGGATTTTCGCCTGGTTGTCGATCCGGCCGATGAAGTCCACGTTGCCGTCTTCCATCCACCGCGCCAAGTCTCCCGTGCGGTACAGCCGCTCGCCCGCGGCGAACGGGCTGTCTACGAACTTCTCTTCCGTCAGCTCCGGACGGTTCAAGTACCCGCGCGCCACTCCGACTCCGCCGATGACCAGCTCGCCCAGCACCCCGACCGGCATCGGATTCAGGTGCGCGTCAACGATGTAGAATTTCGCATTCAGCCATGCTTTGCCGATCGGCACATGGCCTGTCTGCGGCAGCTTCGCCAGCTCCTCGTCGTAGAAGCTGGAGTCGATCGCCGCTTCCGTCACGCCGTATGCGTTGATGATCCGGAACAACGAGCCGAAGCGTTCCTGCAAGGTCCGGTAATCCGCCACGCTGCAGCTGTCCGAGCTCGTGATCAACAGCTCCATCCGGCTCATATCCAGTTGCTGCTCGTGCACGTACTCTAGGAACGGCACGATCAGCGCTGGCGTCGATTCGAAGATGGTGACCCGCTCCTGCTCAATCCAATGGTGCAGACGAGACGGATCAATCCGGTCGTCCTTCGGCACAATCACCATCGTGCCTCCGTTATACAGCGTCCGCGCGATATCTCCCACGAACACGTCGAACGAGAAGCTTGCGAGCTGCAGCAGCCGCACCGGGAACTGATCCAACCGGTATTCCCGCCGGTAGCTCGCCGCCGTATTCACCAGGCCGCGGTGCTCGATCATCACGCCCTTCGGCTTGCCCGTCGTTCCCGACGTGTAGATTACGTAAGCCAGATCCTCCGGACGGGCTTCATGGAAGCTGTCGGTGCCAACATTCTGAGGGCTCTCATCACCGTCGTCCACAGCATCCGTCAGCTTGCTGGAAATGCCGAAGACAATCGGCGCATTCGCCCGCTCCTCGCTGTACGACGCTTCGTCGTCCAGGTACAGCACCGCCGCTAGCGCCAGCTCCTCTTCGCCGAGCCAGGCTTCGGCACGCTCTCGCAGCGCCGTTTGCGTCAGCAGCACCTTCGCTCCGCTGTCTTCAAGCATGAACCGCACGCGCTCCGCCGGGTAATCCGGGTCAAGCGGCACATACGCCCCGCCTGCTTTCCAGACGGCCAGCACGGCCACCAGCAAGTCCACCGAACGCTCGGCGAGAATGCCGACGATCGTCTCCCGGCCGATGCCGCTTGTGCGCAGCGTAGCCGCCAAGCGGTTTCCCCGCTCGTTCAGCTCCGCATACGTCAGCCGGTCGTTCTCGTACACGACGGCCGCCGCTTCCGGCGTGCGCTCCGCCTGTTCCTCGAACAGCCGGTGGAACGCCGCCGCAGGAGCCGCTTCCGGCTGCGCCGGGTTAAACGCGCCGAGAATTTGTTCTTTTTCCTCTGCCGTCAGCAAGTTCAGCTCGGCAATCTTCGCATCCGGACAGCTTACGATCGCCGCAAGCAAATGTCCGAAATGAGTCGACAACCGCCGGATCGTGCTTTCTTTATAAAGAGCCGTTGCGAATTCAAAGCTGCACTCCAGGCCGCCGTTTTCTTCCGTAACATCCACACTCAGGTCGAACTTGGCCGTACCGTATTCGCTAGGGTACGGGGACAATTTCAGCCCTTCCAGCTCAAACTCTTTATCCTCCAAGTTTTGCAGGGAGAACATCGTGTCAAACAGCGGGTTGCGGCTCAAATCCCGGCTGACCTGCACTTTATCGACGAGCTCTTCGAACGGATAATTCTGATGCTCGTAAGCACCTAAAGTCGTTTCTTTCACTTCTTCCAGATACGACAGGAAAGTCTTCTCCGAAGCCGGATAATTGCGGAGCGCCAGCGTATTGACGAACATTCCGATCAAAGGCTGCATGTCTCCGTGCGTTCTGCCCGCAATCGACGTTCCGACGATCAAATCGTCCTGACCTGTGTATTTATGCAAAAGCACGGTATATGCCGCAAGCAGCACCATATACAGCGTCGTTCCTCTTTGAGCGGCCAGTTGCTTCAAGCCTTCGTTCGTTGCCTCGTCCACGAAGGACGTCAGCGTTTGTCCCTCAAAGCTCTGCACGGCAGGACGCGGATAGTCCGTCGGCATTTCCAGAACCGGCAGTTCACCCCGGTAACGGTCCAGCCAGTAAGCTTCCTCGCGTTTCAACTGCGCTTTTTGCTCGTCCGACTGCTGCCATACCGCATAGTCCTTGTATTGAATGCGCAAAGGCTCTAATGACTCGCCACCGTACAGACGAACGAGTTCCTCGACTAACACATCCATCGAAACCCCGTCGGAGACGATATGGTGCATGTCGAACATCAGCAAATAACGTTCGGTTGCGAGCTCTACGAGCTCCACCCGCAGCAGCGGAGGCTTCGCCAAGTCGAAAGGTCGGATGAAGGCCTGCACGACTTCAGGCGCTTCTTCCTCGCTCGCATGACGGTACTCGACGGCAAAGTCGACGCTCTCGTAAATGCGCTGTACTGCTTCGCCTTGTACGATCTCAAAGCCGGTTCGTAGCGTTTCGTGCCGTACGATCAGTCCGCGGAAAGCCTTCTCCAGCAGGCTCCGGTCAATCGATCCTTCCAGCAGCAGCACGCCCGGCATGTTGTAGCTCTGATCGGACCCTTCTAGCTGATTCAGGATAAACAGCCGCTTCTGAGCTGAGGAAAGCGGATAATATTCTCTTACGCCTGCCAGCGGAATCGACGAGAATGACTGCTCTCCGATCCGGGTGATGGCGAGAGCCATCTCTTCGATCGTCGAGTAGCGGAATACGTCGCGCAGAGGCAGCTCGACGTTCAGCTCCTGATGCACCTTGCTCACCAGTGTCGTCGCCCGCAGGGAATGGCCGCCCAGGTCGAAGAAGTTGTCATGAACACCGATGTGCTCCAATCCGAGTACGCTTTTCCAAATTCCGGCCAAGCTGGCTTCCAGCGGAGTCCGAGGCGGAGTACGTCCTTCGCCCGGCTGCAAGCTCTCCTCCGGCGTCGGAAGGGATCGGCGGTCGACCTTGCCGTTCGCCGTCAGCGGGAGCCGCTCCAACTGGATCAGGTACGCCGGGATCATGTAGGCCGGCAGTTCCTGGGAAATCACGTTCTTCAACTCGGCCGCTGGAAGCTCGCGGTCCGCTTCATAATAGGCGCAAAGCTGCTTCTCGCCGAAGGCGTTTTCCCTCGCGAATACCGTCGTTTTCCGAATTCCCTCCACTTTCTGAAGCTGAGCTTCGATCTCGCCCAGTTCAATACGGAAGCCGCGGATTTTCACTTGGTCGTCCGTCCGTCCCACGTATTCGATCGTGCCGTCCGGCAGCCATTTGGCCAAATCCCCCGTTCGGTACATGCGCTCTCCCGGTACAAACGGATTGTCGACAAATTTCTCCGCCGTCAGCTCCGGCCGGTTGTTGTAGCCCCGTACCAAACCTTCTCCGCCGACGCAAAGCTCTCCAGCCACGCCGATCGGCAGAAGCTTATTCCGGCTGTCGACGATATACACCGTCGTATTGCTGATCGGCCGTCCGATGGGTACGGTAACCGCCGACTCATCGACAAAGTCGACCGGAAGGTACGTGGTATAAACCGTGCTTTCCGACGGGCCGTACAGGTGGTTAAGCCTGCCCGGTCCGATATGGGCGAGCGCTCGACGCACATGGCCGACCGACACGCGCTCTCCTCCAAACAAAATCGCCCGGACATCCCGCAGGCAGTCGACGTTCACATCTACAAGGACGTTGAAGTAAGCCGTCGTAATCAGCATGACCGAGATGCGCTCGTGCTGGATGAGATCCGCCAGCCGGCCGATTTCCAGCAAAGTCTCGCGGGGAACCAGCACCAGCCGCGCCCCATTGGTCAAAGCGCCGAAAATATCGAAAATCGCTCCGTCGAACGAATAGCTTGAAAGCTGGAGGACATGATCCCGCTCGGTGATGTCGATATAATTCGTATTTCGCACGATCCGCACGATGTTGCGGTGCGAAACAAGGTTGCCTTTCGGCTTGCCCGTCGTACCTGACGTATAGATGACGCAGGCCAGATCTGTCGCTTCGGTGCCCGGATTAAGATTTGTGCCGTCCTCGTGATAGAAGGACTCGTCATCCAGTAAGATCACGGAGTCCGAACCCGCCAGGCGCTCGCGCAAGCGGCTTTGCGTCAGCATGACCTGCGCTCCCGAATCCTCGATCAAGAAACGGATACGCTCCTCGGGATATTCCGGGTCAATCGGTACGTAAGCCGCTCCGGCTTTGTGTGCCGCCAGCATACCCACCACCATTTCGATGGAACGCTCAGCCATAATGGCGACCAGACGGCCTTTGGATATCCCGTGGCTACGCAAGGTACGGGCAAGGCGATTGACGCGTTCGTTCAGCTCGCGGTAGGTCAGCTCTTGCTCATTCAAGGAGATGGCAGCTGCATCCGGGATGCGCTCCGCCTGCTCTTCGAACAATTGAATGAGCGTCTTCCCGCGCGGAAATTCCGTGATGGTGTCGTTAAAACGTCCGAGAAGGTCGGCCTTTTCCGCCTCCGTCACAAGTTCCAGCTCGCCCACTGTAATTTCCGGGTTATCCGTCACCTGCTCCAGCAGATGGACCAGATGCCCCTTGAGCCGCTCGATGCTGTCTTTATCGAACACTTCGGCGTTAAAGTCGAAACGAATTTCGATCTCGACTCCCGGCACCACGGTCACGTTGAAGTTATAGTTCGTCTGCTCCTCCATCTGAACGTCAGCGATCGTCAGGTCTCCGTGCTGCTGGTCGCCCGCCTGCTCCATCTGCTCGTCCACCGGATAGTTCTCGAAAGCGATGATATGGTTGATCAGGTTCTGCTTTTGCACGCTGCGGGCTTGAATTTCATACAGCGGATAGTAATCATAACGACCAGACTCCAGCGCCCGCTCTTGGAGCTTCACCATCAGGTCGGCGAACACGGTGTCCGCTTCGCTCGTGACGCGGACCGGTACCGTATTGATGAACAGCCCGATCATGGACTCGATGCCCGGGATTTCCGCCGGTCTTCCGGCCACGACGCTGCCGAATACGGCATCGTTTGTCCCGTTATATTTTTGCAGCATCACGCCCCAAGCGGCTTGCAGCAGCGTATTGACCGTAACTAGGCGCTGTTTCGCCACCCGGTCCATTCGCTCGCTCAAATCCTTGCCGAGCTCGGCGGTGACGTGATCAGCCGTAAATCTGCCGTTTGGCGCCGGTTCCTTTTGTCCTGGGAGTACGGTTTGCCCTTCATAACCTGCCAGGAATGCCGTCCAATAGCCGGATGCCGCCTGATCGTCCTGTTTCTCCAACCATTCGATATAAGCGCCATAATCCGATCCCTTATCTCCCGCTGGCTGCTTGCCGGATGCCAAGGCCGAATACGTCTCAAACAGCTCCTGCGTCAGCTGCGGCAGGCACCAGCCGTCCATCAAAATATGCTGGAAACTCCACAGCACATGATAGCTTTGCTCTTCGGTGCGCAGGATCGTAACCCGAACGAGCGCATCATGTTCCAGGTCGAAGCCGCGAAGCTTGTCATCCTCGGCCTTTTTATCCAAATACGTTTGTTTCTCGTCCGCCTGCAAATGGAGCAGCTCTTCATATTCAAAGCCGACCGGCTTGTCGCGGTATATGATTTGCAGCGGCTCGCCCGCCGGTCCTTTCACAAAATTTGCCCGCAGCACCAGATGACGTTTCGCAAGCTCCATCCAGCTCCTCTCGAAAAGCTGGACGTCGAGTGCTCCCCGCATCGTAAACCGCGTTTGCTCGAAGTAAGCGGCCGTCTGCCGGTCAAGCGCGCTGTGGAACCACATGCCCTTCTGCATCGGCGTAAGCGAGTAAATATTCTCGATTTCCCCGAGATGGCCCGAGCGCTGGGCGATTTGCTCCAATTCCGCGATGGTCAAGCCTTTAAATTGCACGTCGCTCGGCGTCAATTCGGTGTTTTCTTTGCCTGCGCAGTGGGTAATGAGCTCTCGGAGACTTTGCTCAAGCCGCTGAGCGAAGGCTTCCATCGTTTCCTTGCGATACTGCTTCCGGCTGTAGCTGAGATCGAGCGATAAAGCGCCGTCCAGCACCATGCCGTTGATATCCAGCACAAAGCTGCGGGCCTGCCGGTCGCTGGCCGGGCTGCCGCTGGAATAAGAAGATATGCCGATCTCGTCCTGGTTGACATCATCGTCGAACTGACCGAGGTAGTTAAAATTAATTTCCGGCTCTGCACCCCAAACAAAGCCATCCTCCGATTTGGAGAGATAGCGGCATACGCCGTACCCAAGCCCTTTGTTCGGAATGCGGCGCAAGCTTTCCTTGACCTGTTTAATCTGATAGGCCAAATCCCGGTCGGTTTCCGGCTCCAGGACGACCGGAAACTTGGTCGTAAACCAGCCGACTGTGCGCGTGATGTCGATATCCGTTCCGATCGATTCGCGTCCGTGTCCTTCGAGATTGATCCGCACCCGTTCGTGTCCCGTCCACTTGCGAATGGCTATGCCGAGCGCCGTTACCAAAATATCGTTCATTTCGGTGTTGTAGGCCCGGTGAACCCGCTTCAGCAGCAGTTCCGTTTCTTCGGGAGTCAAACAGACGAACAGCGATTCGCTGTCCTGCTGCGTCGTAACGTCCGCCTCCAGATCCTTCGGCAAGGCCGGAACCGCAATTTGTTCCACGGCCTGCCAATAGGCCCGTTCCTTCGCCATCTCCGGGCTTTGCACGTAAGCGGCCAACTGCTCGGACCAAGTGCGGTACGCATCCGTTTTTGCCGGGAAACGAATTTCCTCACTTTTGCCGGCCTGCTCGTAACCCAGGGCGAAATCCTCCATCAAAATACGCCAAGACACGCCGTCCACCACGGCATGATGAACCGCGAGCAGCAAATGATCGCCGTCCGCGCATCGGAACAGTCCTGCCTTCACAAGGGGCCCGTTCTCCAGATCGATGCCCGCTTGAATGTCCGTTGCCTTCGCTTCCACAGCCTGCGCGGTATTCTCTGCATCCTTGAAGTCGAACACGTCCAGCGTGAACAGCCCGCCTTCTTGAATCGCACGGTTCCGCGCGCTAAACCCTTGTTCCGTTTTGCGGAACACCATCCGCAAGGCGTCATGATGCTCGGACAGCTTTTGCAGCACCTGACGCACCGTCTCTTCGTCGAAGCGTTCCTTCCGGTACAGTATCACCGACTGGTTGAAATGATGCGGGTCCGCAAAGGAGCTCTCGAAAAACCAATGCTGAATCGGCGTCAGCGCCGTTTCACCCGTTATTTCGCCTTGATCGATGGTACGTCCGATCGGTTTCACACGCAGGCTGAGCTGTGAAATAGTCGGATATTTGAACAAATCCCGGATTTCCAGCTTGTACCCGGCTTGATGAAGCCGCGAAGATACTTGAATGGACTTGATCGAGTCTCCGCCCAGCTCGAAGAAATGATCCGTTACCCCAACGCGATCGGCGTTCAATACCGCCTGCCACACATCGACAAGCGTCCGCTCGGCTTCATTGCGGGGAGCTACGTACGCGCCGCCGGTCAGTGCGTTTCCTTCCGGGGCGGGCAAAGCCTTGCGGTCGATTTTGTCGTTCGGCGTGAGCGGCATCCGCGGAAGCTGAACAAAATGCGCCGGAATCATGTAATTCGGCAATTTTTGCGCCAGCGCGCTTCTCAACTCGCCGAGCGTAAGCGGGTGGCCCGCGACCAGGTAAGCGCACAGTTCTTGCCCGCTTTTGCCTTCCCGCGCGATTACGATCGTCTCCTGCACGGAGTCGATCTTCAGAAGTTGCTCTTCAATCTCGCCGATCTCGATCCGGAATCCACGGATTTTCACCTGATGATCGATCCGGCCCAAGTACTCAATATTTCCGTCCGGCAGCCAGCGGGCGAGATCTCCCGTCCGGTAAAGGCGTTCTCCAGGCGCAAACGGATGTTCCACGAACTTCTCTGCCGTCAGCTCCGGATGGTTCAAGTAACCTCTCGCAAGCCCCACGCCTGCCACACAAAGCTCGCCGTCCACTCCCGGAGGCACAAGCTGCAGGTGGGCATCCAAAATAAAAATCCGGTGATTGGCCAGCGGGCGCCCGATCGGAATGACTCTGCGCTCCGACTGCTCCTCATCCGCATCCCAAAGCGTCGTAACAATCGAAGCTTCGGTAGGGCCGTAAGCATTGAAATAGTGGACCTTCGGTTTCCACTGCTGCACGAATTCGGCCGATACCGCAGAGCCTCCCGTTACGAGCTTCGTTAAGCTGGGAAGGCGGTCCGGGTTCAAATAAGCGCTGTACGTTGGAGGCAAAATCGCCGCCGTAATCGCATGCTCGTTCATATAACTCTCGAACAAGCGGGTGTCGAGAATCGTCTCGGCCGTCGGGATATACAAAGCCGCGCCAAAATAGAGCGCTTTGAACATTTCCCAGCAGGACGCGTCGAACGACAGGCTGGCAAATTGAACGATCCGGTCATGCTCCGTGATGCCTAGCCTATCCGCGAACATTAGCTTCAAGCTGACCAAACCGCGATGCTCCAGCATGACCCCTTTGGGTTTGCCCGTCGTACCTGACGTATAGATGACATAAGCAAGATCATTCGGACCGCTGGCCGGCTCCAAGTTCGAGCCATCGTCGCTGTAGGTCTGCTCGTCATCCAGCGCCAACACGGTTCCTTCGAACGGCACCTGCTGCAGCAGCTCCCTTTGAGTCAGCAGCAGCTGCGCGTTCGAGTTCTCCAGAATGTAGCGGATGCGTTCTTCCGGGTATTCCGGGTCGATCGGCACGTAGGCACCGCCAGCTTTCAGAACCGCCAGTATGCCAACGACCGTCTCCAGTGATCTCCTGGCCATCAAGCCTACCAGCTGATTGGGCAGCACACCGACCGATCGCAGCGTCCGCGCCAGCCGGTTCGCCCGTTCGTTCAGCTCCGCGTACGAAAGCCGCCGACCCTCAAAGACAACCGCCGTCGCTTCGGGCACCCGCTTCGCCTGCTCCTCCACGAGTTGATGAATCGTCCGATCACGGGGATAGTCCTTCTCGGTATCGTTAAAGCTTTGCAACAATTGAAATTTCTCGTCCTCCGACAGCATGTCCACACGCACGATGTCAAGCTCCAACTCGTGAAGCCCCACGGTCAGCAGGCGATTCAGATGGCCTACGACCCGAGTCATGAACTCGGAGTCATATAAGTGCTCGTTATATGACAGCGCTAGCTGTATCGCCCCGCCTGTTAAGCTGAATTCAAAGGAACAATCCGTGACCACGTTTTGCCCAATTTCGTCCAGATGCAGTTCCTTAAGGGATACTAGCGTATGGACGGCGGGTATCCCGTCTGCATATTGCAGATCCAGCTTCTCCGTCATTTTCAAGAATGGAATATGTTGATGCTGAATCGCTTCCGGCAAGGAAGTCCTCAGCTCGCTCAGAAGCGTTTTAAAAGTCGCACCCGCCGAAAGCGAGTTTTTCAAAATGAACGTATGATTAACGGATCGGCGCGTCTCCGTCGGTTTCCGTACAACCGGCATGCCGACCAGAATGTCAGAAGCGCCTGTATATTTATGCAAGAGTGACTGAACACCTGCGAGCAAAATCATAAAAGTGGCCAGAGGAGCGCCCTTGCTCATTTGAAGGACGCGCTGCGCCACTTCCTCCGAAAGCGTTCCACCGACGGTTGTCATAATGGGCGTCAGGGAGCTTGGAGCTTTGCTGTAAGGTAGCCGCGTCAAGGTATAATCGTCGCTACCGAATTTTTCGTTCCAAAACAACGTTTCTTTTTCAAAAGCCATCTGGATCGTTCCCCTCTCTTCATCGGTAAAAGCAATCCGGCGGAGCATATGCAGCAGCAACGCTCCAGCCTCGCTCTCCGCCTTTTCAAACATGTGCCAACAATGTCAATGGCTTTCGCCAGGTCACCGCTTCGCTTGCCCGGTTGATCGCATGCGGCAATCCTCTGTCTAGCAGCTGCTCGGCTCCCATGCGTGAAAGACAACAAAGAGCATCGTTCTACGCAAGAGAAGCGCTACTTCCGGCTCCTCTGCTTCATTATGCTTGCTGCGGACGAGCCGCCCGAAGACGGTCTTTGGTTTAACAATGGGTTCGGAATTGGATTCGGGGGTTGGACAAGGGATGTTCCTCCCATCGATGTAAGGCTTGCTGTAGGGTTCCGGCTGGCCAGCAGGAAGTCGGCCGTACCTCCGGATTCGGCACCGGAGCTGCCTTTGTCGAAGCCTATGTTTAAGGGATATTGATACACTCTATGTACGATTTGTGTATTCCCCCGCCTGGTGTGGATAAGTAAAGATCGGCTGCGGGGTAGTGAGCTTTTCCTGACGATTAGATGTGACGATGGTGCTGCATGAGGCTCAAAGAATGCTCCGTATGGCATGAACCGGACAGCCCTTGGATTGGCGGAGAATTCCAGCTTTTCAAAAATGATCACGCGCTTCATCCTCCATCGGAATTGGGATAAGGTTGGATTTGTCCTTTCTGAACCTTCCGACGTCATGGAGCAACATACTCTCGGCTGTCATTTTCCACAATTGTCGGTCCCCGCATGCCGGCTTGCTGGGTAGCCAGTGGACTGGTCTCTCGCGCACAGCTTGGATAGGTATAAAAACCATCAAATTCTATTTTCTATCATAATTGGAAAGTTGACCTATGTAGAATTATATCAAAATTTCCAAGAATGTATAGTAAAACTTCAGTTAAATTTGGTCTGTCCAACATAAGATGTTAATATTTTGCCTAAAAAGAGCGAATGGAGAGGAAACGCTGGGAATGGTTTGCCATCAATGAGGAATTCGACGAATGTCGACATTCAGACGGGGTGCCGGCCGATTTGGGAGATCTTCCCTGTAGATATTCTCTGCCGGTGCTCCGAATCCTTGCACTTTGCGATAACTTAACATGATTACCTAACAAATTTCTGGAAGCCTAGCTGAAAACGTGACTGGATGTCAGCTAGATATTCTGCTGGAAAATCCGCGAAAAATCCCGCAAGGTATCTTCCGTCAGATAAAAGAGATACCTCCCGATGGGAAGCCATTTTCTAAAATAATCATGGATTGTAGAGTAGGCTGTATTAGATGAGTCATATCCACTACCCAATAGCGCTTCGCTATTAAATATTTCACGATTTGCATGCAGTACCCACTTGGTAAACCAAATAATTCATCTTGTTCTCTTGTAACTTTCGCAAAAAATATGCAATAAATTTTATACTTTCTTCTTGTTTTATTGTAAGTAACATATCTGTATTCATAATGATGGGAAGCTTATTCTTGGGGTCAGTTGGATGTTTAATGCCTAACTTTTGTGCATAGAGGGTTTTATCTAGGGGTAATAAAGGAAATTGTTCGCGAATATCAATCACTTGCTCTGACCACTCCATTTGGTAATGATGTGTCAATTCAAAGTGTTTAGACAGATAATGGTGAAGTCGACCACTTTTCCAACCAAGAATTCGAGTAACTATCCCTATTGAAGGTACATCATGTACAGTCAACCAAGGTTTATATTCCGAAAAGTGGCCTTGACCTCTTCCTTCTTTGATTTTCCGTTGAATAGATGCTATAGATCTACTCCTAAGATATATTTTAGGTTTACTTCAAAATACAAATGTAGAATATAACAACTCACCGCTTTATACAATAGCAAAGTAATATTTTTTAGCTATATTTTACTTCGTAGCCTATTCATAGGCTACTCATAGGGTATGAATAAGCTATAATATGAGCTATTAAGTAGGCATAATTAGTAAGCATATGGGTCGGGTAAAAACCTATTTGATATTCTCAATAGAGGTGAACTCATGAATACTTTGGGACACCAATGTAGAAATTTAAGACTACTCCATAAATGGACACAAGAGGAACTTGCTAATAAAATCGGGGTAACTAAACAGGTTGTTTCTAATTGGGAGCGAAATGTAGCACGGCCTGAAATTAATCATTTAATAATCTTTAGCAAAGGTTTTTGATGTTACAACCGATTATTTACCCTGTATTGCTAATCAAATGCCGTTCCCCTACTATGTGGACTCAATTGATACAATTCATTCGGACCTTAATAACGAGAAAATCATAAAATCCTTTGATCTTTTAGCATTTCTCTTCGGACAATAAAGTTGTGTACAAAAATCCAATATATGTGATTTATATTTTTTATTAAAATCCTAAAAATATGAACGTTAATTCCTTATAAATATGTTGTCCTGTTGTCCGAAGAAAATAAAGTATTAAACTGGTGAGCACTTCATTAAGCCAACTGGCAGAATAGTGAGAGAAAATGAACATTCTTAAAGCGGTGCCACTGAGGGTAGAGGAATAACTGTGTTGCTATTAAAGCTGGATGGATTACTATACGAAATATAAAGGTCAAATAGCCGGGTTCATTGAAAGGCAGCGGTACTCCCACTCAAACGAGTAAGGGTGAACTACTGCCGTTTCTTTTTCAGATTCGTTTTTAGATTCCTGGGATTATAGTTGCAAACTTATATAATCAATCTAAGTGAAGCACGGCTTTGCCCGAGAATTTCCGTTCCATAAGATTACGGGCAACGGTGTCAATTTCGGTCCAAGGCGCCTCCACTTGGATACGTGGGATTAACCGCTCATCTGTGACCAGCCGGGCCAGCAAACTCAGATCGTCCGCGGCTGATTGACGAGTGAGTTCCTCACCTAAAAAGAAGCTGTACAAGGTTCTTCCTCCGCTGGTCACCATATTCTTCATATCGATCATTGCGGTATTTGAAGAGGAAAATCCTACCGCAACGCAAATCCCTTGGGGCGCTAGCTGCGGCAGCAACGCCGCCAGCGCATTGCCGCCTACTGAATCGATGATCAGATCGTACGGCCCAAATTTGCTGGCTGATGAAATTGCGGAATATCCAATGATCACTTCGTCGGATCCGACCTCCCGAACAAGCTCAGCCTTCTCTTCCGTGCTTGCCGTACCTACAACGTATGCGCCGGATTGGACTGCAAGCTGATGGGCGAATAGCCCAACTCCGCCGCTAGAGCCTGTAATGAAAATCCGTTTGCCAAGCAGCATGCCGCCTTTTCGAAGTGCATAAAGAGCCGTGAGCCCTGCTACGGGGAGGGTAGCCGCCTCCGTAAAAGTGAGTTTGTCTGGGATTTCGGCCAACAACGATACGGGAGCAGCCACCTGCTCGCTCCAGGCTCCCATCGGGAGCAAACCAACAACCCTAGCCCCTTTTTGCGGTCCTGCGCCGTTCTCTGCCGGCTCGATGACAATCCCGGCGAAATCCCAGCCAGGACGGCTAGATATTTCCTGATTTTTAGCGTCACTCACTTCACCGCGGTTGAGTGAGACGGCCTTCACTTGCACAAGCGCTTCCCATGGCTTAGGCTGCGGGGCGTCAACTTCCTTGAAGGCCAAATGAGACGGGGCATGCGGATCAACAACAATAGTACGAATCATATCGGTTTTCCTCCATGTTGGTTATGGTCATTAGATGAACTTCATTTCAATGAGGAGTATACTTTAAATAAAGGTTCGGCCCAAGTGCAGAACTACACTTCATGAGAGAAGGGAAGAGAAGATGGATATAGATACGGAGAATTCCAGACATAGAATCGTAATGGGAGAAATTGAAGCCCTGCGGATAAAACGCCAGCAAAAGCTTGTCGATCGACCTCAACCCTCCTTGAAACGATTTACTCAACAAGAGCTGAACGACGAGGCTTTTCCTTCGTATAAAAATCTGCTGGTTGGACGTACCCGCCGCATACCGACCCGCCAGACGATAATAAATATTGCAGAATATCTTGAGTGTACATCCGACGAGCGTAACGATTTGCTTTTGGCAGCCGGCTTTCTTCCAATTCAGACCGAATTGTATGGACGGTCGTTGGAGCGTGCATTAGAGTGGGCTCAGCAAACGATGAGGAGTATCCCTTTTCCCGCCATGGTCGTAACACATACTCAGGACATCAAGGGATTAAATGAGCCGTTTCATCAATTGTTCGAAATCCCTCTCGACCGTTCATATGACGGTTTAATGAATAGGGTCGATTTACATTTTAATTCTGGTTTTCCTATCCGGTCCCGCTCCACGTTTGACAAGGCGTCGTTTAAGCAGTGGGAGGAGCACATCATAAACGGAATACAAGCCTTTAAGAGTGAGCACATGCTCTCGCGTTATGATGCGTGGTATCAAAAATTGCTGGATAGAGTTCAGAAATATAACGCGTGCGAATATCTGAGTGTGCCGGATGTAGGGGGAAATGTTGATCAAATACAAACAATTCTAGCCAGAATAGAAAGCTCCGGAGACCTTATTCCCGTACGCTACAGACAGGTTTCGATTTCCGCAGGCGGCCGCTTATATCCGCAAATTGAGGTTTTCCTACCGGTAGATTCTGCCGCGCGCACAGTTTTCGAGAACCTGGGATGTCCAGCTGATTGTACATTTGTCTAATCCGATACTTACAAGAAGATGGAAACGAAAAGTTATTGGTAGCTGATAATTCAGAATAGGTGGTTTATTAAACTATTGGGGAACGTTAGTTGAATGACAACAGCGGCAGTCTAAGGCTTTATTTATCAAGTCTTGGTCTGCCGCTGCTTTATATTAATTGTTCAGTCTAAAACTCATTTTTCAAAAGCTGACGATTCTTCAGTTCAAAAACCTCGCTAAATCAACAACTCTAGTCTAATACTTTATTTTCACCGAACACCTGTCATTAACTTTTCTAATATTTCTTTACCATAATATCGATTTCTATTTAAACCAAAGCTGCCGACTTGATTTTAACAAATCCTGATGACACTTGTTCATCAGGATTTTGATTTTACTAAAAGTGATTCTTTTATTATGTTTCCTTAATATTTAGCACACAACTTTATTGTTTAGTACATAACTTTATTGTCTGTAGACAGCATTTCTAAATTCTGGTTTTCGAATTGAATTAAATGAGCAGTATTAGAACAACAAGATTTGAATCTAATCGGTAAAAATATTACCCTTTTTAATAGAGCATTTTCTGTCTCTCCTTTAAAGAAAAGATATAGTAAATGGAAAATTTTAGTACCCATTAGTTCACTTAAAGAAGTAGCGCCTCACACCTTCTTTTACAATTTAATTAACTATGTGATAGCTGATGATTCTTTTACCACCAATCTACATTCTTCATAATCTTCAAATTCATTTCTTATGTAAATTGATTTTAGATCAGTTGGGATATATCTAATGCTGAGATTCGAACCGCCTTCTTTCAAAGCTCTTTCTAACCATTTCTCACGTACGGCTCTTGAGCAAGTATAAAAAAACTGCTGAAACAGAAACCGTGGGGTGTTACAAAAGCAATATGCTAAGTGAATTTAGGGATATGAATTATTACACTCCTTTCTCTATTCATATTATAGTCATTGTTAATTTTTTTATATATAAATGCCAGGAATAATTGGTATACGGATAATTCGTGACTTTTATGTACCAAGATTAAAATGAGTATTTCTAAGACATATTATTAAGGAACTCCCGTAAAAGATTAGTACCGAACAATCTTCAGTTTTATAAAATCAATAATTTCATCTCTATCTTCTTTAGTAAGTTTTCGAAACAAAGAATAAGTTCTAATTCCTGAGCTTCAATGGCTAAATTAAAAATAGTGTTCTTTGATACAGGCGTATCTCCAACGATTAACCACTCTATATGGGAATTGAAGTTTTCTTTAATTGCTATAATTATATCAAGAGAGGGTCTGTATTTATCTTGCTCCAGCTCACTCAACGTTCCTTGAAAAATTCAAAATCATATTTGCAAACTTTATTTGATTTAAGTTGTTTGTTTTTCTAATCGTTCGAATTCGTTGGCCTATTGTAGACATAATTGCCCTCCTAAACTAAAAAGATCCCGATATATCATCGGGATCTTTCTTGATGTTTGTAAAATGACTAGTTCCAGACTTTTTTTACTGGTTCCACACTTTTTTTATCACCAGACAATGAATTTAGAATTTTACTAAAGCTTATTCTACAGTAACACTTTTCGCCAGGTTACGTGGTTTATCAACATCATGACCTAGTGCAAGCGATGCGTAGTAAGCCAACAGTTGGAGAGCTATAACTGAAATGGCAGCCGACAGAATCGGAAGTGTTTTTGGAATTGCAAATACTTGATCTACGGATTTCAACAGCTCGACAGCATGCTCTTCATATGTGATTGCAAGCACGTCACCGCCACGAGCTTTGACTTCCTTAATGTTGCTCACGGTTTTTTCCAACACGGATTCCTGTGTTACCAAAGCGATAACTGGAATTCCCTCTTCGATCAATGCCAGTGTACCATGCTTCAGTTCACCCGCAGCATATGCCTCGGAATGAATGTAGGAGATTTCCTTGAGCTTCAGGGAACCTTCCTGTACTACAGCATAGTCTTGACCACGACCAATAAAGAATAAGTGCTTGTTGCTAGCAATTTGCTCAGCATAGGCTTTGATCGCATCTGCTTTACCCAACATCTCTTCTACTTGCTCTGGCAGTGATTCCATAGCAGCCAGCACATGAGCTACTTGCTCATCCGTTTGTGTGCCACGTACTTGAGCCAGATACAGACCCAACAGATAAAATGCAATCAACTGGGAAGAATACGCTTTGGTGGAGGCTACGGCAATTTCCGGTCCTGCCAGTGTAACCAACACATCATCTGCATCACGGGCGATAGAGCTGCCGACTACATTTGTAATCGCCAGTACATGAGCCCCGTTTGCTTGTGCTTCACGCAGTGCTGCCAATGTATCAGCAGTTTCACCGGATTGACTCACCACGATCACCAATGTCTCTGGTGTTACGATAGGAGAACGGTAGCGGTACTCGGAAGCTACATCGTTTTCTACCGGAATACGAGCCATACTTTCAATAACCGTACGGCCAATCAAACCAGCATTGTAAGCTGTACCACACGCTACAATTTGAATGTTGCGGATATTTTTAATTTGTTCTTCTGTCAGCTTCAGCTCTGGAAGAACAACTTTTTTAGTATCTTTATCGATACGACCCAACATCGTGTCACGGTAAGCCTTAGGCTGTTCGTGAATTTCTTTCAACATGAAATGCTCATAGCCGCCTTTTTCCGCTGTAACAGCATCCCATTCGACATGAATCATTTCCCGAGAAATAAATTGGCCTTCGATTGTCATTAATTCGACAGCATCACTAGTCAGAACAGCCATTTCGCCATCGTTCAAAATAAATACATTGCGTGTATATTTCAGAATAGCCGGAATGTCGGAACCGATAAAGTTCTCGCCTTCTCCCACACCAATAACCAACGGACTGGCTTGACGAACAGCTACCAGCTTATTAGGCTCGTGCTCGGTCAGCACTCCCAGTGCAAAAGCACCGCGCATAAAGGTAATTGCTTTTTGTACTGCTTTAACAATATCTCCTTCATACTCACGCGCAACCAGATGGGAAATGATTTCTGTATCCGTTTCGGAAATAAAGGTATGACCTTCGCTGATCAGCTGTTCCTTCAGTTCCAGATAGTTCTCAATAATTCCGTTGTGAACTACAGAGAACTTTTGGCTCTCATCCAAATGCGGATGGGAGTTTTCATCAGAAGGCTTACCATGCGTTGCCCAACGTGTATGTCCGATGCCTGCATGACCTACCAACGGTGTACCATCCAGTTTAGCTTCTAGGTTCGCCAGACGACCTTTTGCCTTGGCTACTTGCAGTCCTGAATCTGTAAACACGGCAATACCCGCAGAGTCATACCCGCGGTACTCCAGCTTCTTCAGTCCGTCAATCAATACCTCTTGCGTATTCTGATTACCAATATATCCTACAATGCCACACATATTCGTTATCCTCCCGATCATCATTTCACAAGACGACTCATCACAGGACTAACGTGTGCGGTAGATTGTGGAATAAAGTTCATTCATCTATGAAGTTGTCAATGATAACTATAGAATTTACAGGCATCTCTTCACGAATGTAACGAAATTCCCAAACCGCGCACGCCAATGATGATGGCCGCACATTCATGAAATGAATCTTATAATTTAGGTTATAAAATAATTAGGGCATCTACCGGTGCGTTGTGTAAACAGTTGCCTGTTCATTTTCCGCTGCCGGTTTACGGGTTGATGCTTCACCGGAAGGTCCCCGCCGAATGTTTCGAACACCTTCACCTCGTCAGCTTGCTTTGTCGTGAACCGATTGCGAGCAACATCATCTCAACGGAATCTATTGCTTCTCCACCAAGTTCCCCCGCACAAAATCAAGCTCTGGCGCTTGTAATACGTTACCTCACAACCCTCGCTTTCTCTATCTGAGTCACAGCATCCCTATATTATATTCAGCAGAGCATCATTTGGCAATGACACTTTATTCATAATTACACCCTAAAGGCATTAAAGCATTAGTGAATAACTACAAACGCGGTTGCCTGCTTGTGTTTAACAGGCAACCCACGTTTACAAAATTTTAAACTAATTCTTTTTTCACGACATCTACGATCTGTCCGACAAATTGCTCCAGCTCATCCTTATCCGGGCCTTCGGCCATCACACGAATAAGTGACTCTGTACCTGAAGCACGGACCAATACACGCCCATTATCGCCCAATTGTTGTTCCACCTGTTCAATCGCTTCTGCAATCGCAGGGTTCCCCTCGTAATTACGTTTGTCCTGCACACGTACATTTACAAGAACTTGTGGATATTGTTTCATAAGCGATTTTAGTTCGCTCATCTTCTTGCCAGAAGCTTTCAGGGTATCTACCAGTTGAATCCCCGTCAGCATGCCATCGCCTGTCGTATTGTGATCAAGGAAAATAACATGACCAGACTGCTCACCGCCCAGATTAAATCCACCCCGACGCATTTCTTCCATCACATAACGGTCTCCAACCGCAGTTTTTGCAGTCTTGAGAGCTAGCTTTTCAGTAGCTTTATAAAAACCGATATTACTCATTACTGTCGACACAATAGTGCTGTCCTTGAGTTTTCCAGCCCGGTTCATTGCATCTCCGCAAATACAGAGAATGTAGTCTCCATCAACCTCTTCCCCGTTCTCATCAATTGCGATTAGGCGATCGGCATCGCCGTCAAAGGCAAGACCAATGTCCGCTTTCAAGCGGCGCACTTCCTCTTTCAGCTTTTCAGGATGAGTCGAGCCGCAATGATCATTGATATTCAATCCGTTTGGCTCCGCGCCGATCGTGTGCACTTCAGCTCCCAAATCTGCAAAAAGCTTCGGCGCCAGCTCATAAGCTGCTCCGTTTGCACAGTCCAGCACAATTTTTAGACCTTCAAAAGAATGAGTAATTGTTGTTTTCAAAAATTCCAGATAATCGTAGCGGGAATGCTCGTCTACAACAACCGTACCCAACCCGCTGCCAATCGGACGAGGCAATTGGTCTTCTTTTGCATCCATGAGCTCTTCAATTTTCAATTCAGTTTCATCGGTTAATTTAAACCCATCGCCGCCAAAAAACTTAATCCCGTTGTCCTCAACAGGATTGTGAGATGCTGAGATCATGACACCAGCGTCCGCTTTCAATTGTCGTGTGAGATATGCCACTCCAGGCGTCGAAACAATACCTAGGCGAACCACATTAGCCCCAATAGACAACAAACCGGCTACCAGTGCCGATTCCAACATCAATCCGGATATCCGTGTATCCATACCAATAACAACTGTCGGTTTCTCTACATTACCTGCTAAAACATATCCGCCGCAGCGGCCAATGCTATATGCCAGTTCGGCTGTTAGTTCCTGATTAGCAATGCCTCGTACACCATCTGTACCAAAATATTTCCCCATGTAAAATGACTCCCTTTTTTTGTCTAATAATCTTGATCATTTACTACAGATAAAACATGTTATGGCTGACCGTTCTCCGAGGTTCCATTCGCAGAAGATTCTGCGCCGTTATGAGGACTTGTTTTATCCTCCGCAGCTGCGTTGTCCCCGGTATTTGCGTCAGAGTTGCCACCTTGATTGCCTTGCCCCTCCTGTGGCCTCTCCTGCCCCTTATCACCACTACCAGAGGGGTTTGATTCATTCTCACTATTCGGATTCGTTACAGCAGGTGTAGAAGGGCTCTCAATGTTTACCGTTGCCTTTAGTTGGCCGGCATTCCCGGCTTGCGTAATGTATTTAGGCAAGCCTACTTTTAGGGTAACCTCGTGTTGACCAGTCGCGAGGCCACTTACATTTGCCACCAAACTAACGTCATCATTGGTTAAATTGTTTACCAAATCCTGCGGGCCCTTCACAGTAACATCCATCGTCTTGCCTGCGGGTGCTATAATAGTCGCGTTAGCTCCATCTCCTGCACCTTGTAAAACGATTGGGATGCCTGACAGCGTCCGTTCCGTATCTGTAACTTCATTGGAAGGAACGACGGTCACCTGAATTTGTATTAACCCTGGCTCGATTTTATCAGAACCTGAGGGAGCTGCCAAATTAGCTTGAACTGTACGGGTCCCCGCTTCTGTAAATTGACTCAGATCGAGTGTAGCCGTGACATAAGAGCTCAGGCTGCTTAATACATCCTGTGATGCATATACCGCTGCTTCCTTCACATTTGCGTTTACTTTAGAAAGCGCCAATCCGTCTGGCAGCTCTCCGGAATAGACTATCTTGACAGGCACAGACTTCGCCTGCTGAGTGACCGGGATTTCAACTGACACAGTGGATGGCTCAATGACCGCACCTGTGAGTTCCTGCCCCTTTTTGTTATAGGCCTTCAGCTTTACCCGTTTCTGTTCAAACTTTTCTGAGATGCCATCCGTGTTAACAGCCCCTTGCACCGCAGTAACGGTATTCAGCTGGCTTTTGGGTAAAGTAACCTTTACTGTTTGAGGAGCAATCACAGGCTTACCGAGCTGTAGCCCCGCATCTGGACTACCCTTAGGTACTATAGATACATTAAATGATTTCGTTTGTTTTTCCTCAATTGTTACTGTAACACGGTTAGGAGTCATGGATACCAATTCCACCCCATCCGGTAAATCCGGTTCAAGTGACAATGTTTTAGTGCCTGCTCCTAAGCCGCTTAAGTTTAATTTTGCCTGATAATTATCCGCGAAAAAAGTAGTCAGGACAGAGCGCTGTCCTCTGACCTCCATCTTTACATGATCAGTGTCCATCGTAGACAGCACATATTTTGAATCATCCAGACCACTGGCCTGAATGGCCACATTATCAATTATTTTATTATTGTAGGAAACGGTCAATGTAGACGAAGGAGTACCTGTATCCAGATGAACCATTCCCCACAGCATTATAGCAACCGCAAGCGCCAATATCTTGGAAATCGTATTATTGTTAATCCATTTGTCCATCATGAATTTCCACGGCCTCCCCTCCGATTCCAGAATGAGCCGCGTTTTTCCTTCAAAGACGGTGTTGGCCGCAACTCCTCATACAGCTTGGAGATTAGGGATTCTTCCTTAATGTCACGCACGACCTGACCATTGATAGCCAACGAAATTTGCCCTGTTTCCTCCGATACCACGACAGTTACGGCATCCGTTACCTCACTCACCCCAATTGCAGCCCGATGACGGGTTCCCAACTCCTTGCTAATGAAGGGATTTTCCGATAATGGCAAATAGCAGGCCGCAGAGGCAATCTGTTTATTTTGTATAATCACTGCACCATCATGCAAAGGCGTATTGGGAATAAAGATGTTAATTAGCAGTTCAGAACTAACTACGGCCTGTGTCTTGATACCAGACTCCGTATATTCGTTCAGTCCTGTCTCGCGCTCAAATACGACCAATGCTCCTATTTTTCTACGTGATAAATAATTCAGCGCCTTAATCATTTCTCCAATTAACTTATTGATCTCTTCATCATCTACTGACGAACGCCCAAATAGTTTACCACGCCCCAACTGCTCTAGAGCACGACGTAACTCAGGCTGAAAAATAATAAAAATAGCCACTACACCAAAGGTGAACATCTGATTCATCAACCACTTGAGCGTGTACAAATCAAACCAGGTACTAACCGCCCAAATAACAACCAGGAACAGAATCCCTTTTAACAATTGAACTGCTCGCGTTCCGCGAACAAGTAAAATAAGCTGATACATAATATAGGTTACGATTAAAATGTCGATAATATCTTTAATGGACTCTTTCCAAGTCAGGTCCGCAAAATAATCCAACATGCGCATGCCCCCGCAATTTTCTGTAGTGAGTGGGTGTAATATGTACACAGTATGCTCTCTCTATCTAGGTTATAACGATCAGGCTCGCGTTGCAAGCTGTGCGACAAAAGAATCGCCAAAATCAGTAAAATACAGTACAATTCGCCAGACCTAGATACAAAAAAACGCCTTTTCCAGCGGAAAAAGGCGCTCGATATCGTTCTTGCCATTTCAAGCTTCTTTTATGGAGAAGACGGTCCCCCGAACAAATCGGTAACCTTGTACCAAATCCAGTCCAAGGTTTGATCGATACTTTTAACCTGTCCTGCAATATGGGCGGTTGAAGCTTGATAGTACGAGCCGTCAATCACAGTAAGATTTCCTTCTACATCACCGTATACACGTGCCTCACCATTCTGTACTGTTAAATCTCCGGCAATGGATTTCCCTTCAGGTACAATTACAGTATCGCCCTGAATAACAACTTGATCTAGATTGCTTCCTTTGACTACTAATTGATGGTCCGTGCTAGAAAAGCTGGCCATACTTGAGCATATCACAATAAGGAAGAAGGCGGCGGCTGTTACAGCGGGATGCCTCTTCACCCAAGCTAGCATAGGCACCGCAGGCTGTCGTTTATGCGGCGGCAAAGCATTCAAAATGCGAAATGTCAGCTCATCCGATACACACGGCACTTGATGATAGCGTGTACCGTAAAGCATCGCATCCGTCCGCTCCAGCTCTTTAAAACGCATGCGGCATTCCGGGCAGACTAACAAGTGTTGTTCCAACTCATGTTTGTCCTGCTCAGACAGGTCGCCATCTAGATAGTCATGCATAAAAGAGACGGCTTGTTTGCAATCCATATGAGCCAATCCTTTCTAATATTCTTCCGTGTTTCTCAACATAACATGCTCCGGCTTAGAAACTTTGCTCATCTTACATACGTTACAACGAACATTATGTTTCATAAAAACATCTACGCAGGCTCTTTTCCTAGAATGTATGCACAGCATTTATAGCTTGTGCTCCAGTTTTTTGCGTAGAAAATCCCGTCCCCTGTGTACTCTTGTCTTAATTGTGGTAACTGGGAGATTGAGCACATCGCTAATTTCCTGTAAGGAAAGCTCCTGCAAGTATCGTAGAACCATAATCGTCTTGTATTTATCCGGAAGGCTGTCAATGGCGTCATGAATTAAAGCTTGCGTTTCCGACAACAGCGTACTCCCTTCAGGGGTAAGCTCTTCACTAGCAAGCATGGCGTACCCATCAACACCTTCTTGATCATTCATTTCAGCATCAAGTGAGTATGTAGGTTTTCTCCTTCGCAGACGATCAATGCACAGATTTGTAGCAATCCGATAAATCCAGGTTGAGAACTTCTGTCCATGGTCATACTTTTCCAGGTTACGATACACACGCAAAAAAGTTTCCTGCACCAAATCCTCCGCCTCATGACGATTACCTAGCATCCGGTAGGAAAGATGAAAAATCCGATCTTTATATAACTCGACTAACTCCGCAAAAGCTCGCTGATCACCTTTCTGCACCAGCCTAACCAAGCGGCTTTCCATATTATCCACTCTATACTCCCCCAGACTTGCTGATGGGTTACTTATTACATGTTTATGATTATTCATCGTAGTTTAATTTTATCCAGAAATCAACTGAAGTGTGGACACAAGTAACAAACTCGCGCTTCATTACTATAAACACAGCACAATCGGGCACTCCATGAGTACCCGATTGCCTGTATCATACGGCCAAACTATATCAGCCTGTGTTTCTCAAGCCTGCGGCAATTCCGTTAATCGTCAATAGTACCTCACGCAGCATTTCAGCGTCATCACCGTTCTGATTACGCAGCTCGCGTAGCTCACTCAGCAATTGAACCTGCAAATAACTTAACGGATCGACATAAGGATTACGCAACCGGATAGATTCCTGAATAACAGGTACATCGTCCAAAATCTCAGATTGTCCGGTTATTTTCAAAATCAATTCAGATGTCAGCTTGAACTCTGCAGAAATCTGCCCGAATATACGTTGCCGTGCTTCTTCGTTATCCGACATCCCAGCATACTCCTCTGCAATCAGCAAATCCGCTTTAGCGATTGCCATTTGGAGTGTATCAATAAGCGACCGGAAGAAGGCAGAGTCTCTAAACATCGTTTGTAGCACTTTAAGGTTATCTTCATTGTTTTGATAGTAGCTTTGCAAACCTGTTCCTGCCGCATACCAAGCAGGTAGCAAGTAACGACTTTGTGTCCACGCAAAGACCCATGGAATAGCGCGCAAATCCTCAAAACGTTCACTGTTCTTACGCTTGGACGGACGAGAGCCAATATTCAGCTCGCCTACCTCAGGCAACGGTGTAGATTCTTTAAAGAAAGTGAAGAAATCTGGATCTCGGAAAATCAAATCCTGATACTTCTCCAGTGATACTTCGGAAATACGGGCAATAATCTCCTCCCAGCTTTCCTCGAACACTTCTTTCTTTCCTGAGCGATGATACGCAGCAGCCGTAATTAACGCCGATGTCGCCTGCTCCAAGCTCCGATATGCAATCCCCTTGAGCGAGTAGCGGGATGATAGCACTTCGCCTTGCTCCGTAATCTTAATTCCTCCACCAATGGTATGAGGAGGCTGAGCCAGAATACTGCGGTTAAGTGGCATTCCTCCGCGCCCCAGCGCTCCTCCACGTCCGTGGAAAAACTTCACTTTTGCGCCATACTCGTTCACTACTTCCGTAATGCTATTCATAGCGACCCGAAGTTCCCAGTTCGCTGTAACCACACCGCCATCCTTATTACTATCCGAGTAGCCAAGCATGATCTCCTGAAGCTCATCCATCGCGGCTACAGATTGTCGATATACAGGCAGGTTCATCAATCTTCTCATAATATCAGGTGCAGCATGCAAATCATCTATCGTTTCAAACAAAGGAACGGATTGCAGCGTACTAATGACAGTGCCATCCTTCTCAATGCGGAACAGGCCTACCTCTTTGGCTAATACCATAACCTCAAGCAAATCACTGGCACCCTGAGTCATACTGATCAAGTAGCTTGTAATGGATTGTTTGCCAAATTCCTCCTGAGCCAAATAAATCGTACGATATACATCAAGACATTCCTGTGTGCTATCGCTATATTTCAAATATGGCGAAGTAATCGGACGGGGTTCATTTAGCAGCTGTTCCAGCAGATCTATTTTTTCTTCCTCTGACAGCTTACTGTAATCTGACACAATATTCATTTTAGAAAGAATTTCAGTCATCGCATTTTCATGCTCCTGACTGTGCTGACGTACATCCAGCGTAGCTGTATGAAAGCCGAATAGCTCTACCTGACGAATCATCTTTTGAATATACGTGTCTGCCACATAATCAGCAAAATGATGACGCAGGCTGCTGGCAATCACATTCAGATCTGCAATAAGCTCTTCTGCGGAGCTATAGCGTTCCTTAGTACCCTGTTTGCTCTCATCCAAAACGTTATTCACCTTAGCAATCATATATGCTAGTTTGATGCGATAAGGCTCTTTTTCGTTATGCCATACTTCCATTTTTTTAAGTGTGATGTGGGCGCGATCTTCTTCAATAGAAGCCAACAAATCATCAGAAACTCGCACAATGCTGGTACTAAAGCTCAAGTAACCCATGAGTTCCTTCAGCGTGTGCTGATACTCTCTCAAAGCCAGCTTGCGTTGCATACACAACGTTTCCCAAGTCACATGAGCTGTAACAGATGGATTCCCGTCCCGGTCTCCACCGATCCAAGAACCAAATCTCAAATAAGTTGGAATGTGCCATTTTTGCTCAGGATAATATTTATCCAAACATCGCTCCAATTCTTGGTATACATCTGGCAATACATGAAACAAGGTCTCATGAAAATAATACATTCCATTTCTTACTTCATCTAATACAGTTGGCTTTCGATCACGCAGTTCATCCGTCTGCCACAGTGTAATTACTTCATTAAGCAGATTTTCCCGTACCTGTTCTCGCTCACGCAAGGTAAGCATCGGATTATCCAGCAGCATGACGTCTTCAGAAATACGTTTGTGGATATCCAGAATTACTCGTCGTGTTGCTTCTGTAGGATGTGCAGTCATGACCAGCTCCAAGGAGAGTTCATTCAGCATGTTGCTAACGTCCTCAGCGGAGAAGCCTCCTTGTTTAAGCTCCTGAACGGAACTTTCGATAGAACCGGGTTGAACCTCTTCACCAGCGGAATGCTCATAATCCCGCTTACGACGAATACGATGGTTTTGCTCAGCGATATTCACCAACTGAAAGTAAATCGCAAACGCGCGAATAACCTGGTGACGAATATCCGTATCCAGTCCACTGACCATTTGTTTAAAATTCTCGTATAACTCCGGCTGATACCCGGCACGTAACGATTTACTTGCCTCACGTATTTTCTCCACGATATCCAAAAGTTCGTTGCCACCTTGATGAACCAAAACCTCACCAAGAATATTTCCTAGAAAACGAACGTCCCGCCGCAGCAGATTGTTGGATTGGTTTTTGTTAGCGGTTAACGTAAGCTCAGTCATGCTTTTCCCCCCATCTGATCTGTTCCACACCATATTCAGTTGTAGCAAAGGTACGTATACACACGAAATTTGACACTTTCTTAACATCATACAATAAAAACGTATGAAAAGCTGCAAAATTTACAGGAAAAAATCATGCTTTTGAAATACTTTTTTGGAGAATATATTGGTCACTTATACATAAAAATGAAATTAATAAATAAAACTGATTTTAAGCGCTAAAAATGTGCGAAACATTATGCACAGTCTCTTTTAAAAAGCGTGTTTCCAAAGGTACAAATTCTTGTGTCATGATGTGTATATGTTTATTATTTGTTGACAAAGTGAAATTCATTGCGCTCTATCCACAAAGATATACACAAATAAGCCATAATCTCAGTATTCTAAATCTGTTTACTCATTAATCCCTACGTGTTACCCACATAAATAAAGAAGAGTGTGTAGAACAAAAGGAGCAGGTATAAAGTTATCCCCATGAATTTCGTAACATAATAATTATAGGATTCCTATTTTCAATGGATTTGATCACGAATTTAGCCTTACTACAGGAAAAAGGGGGCCGTAAGAGGGGAAATCCGGGTCTAGGTGATAAATGCCTATGTAGGATATGCACAAGTCATCCCCAACCGTGCATGGCAAGAGACATCATTTAATGATCTATATACATAGAAGTTAATATATTGTGGACAAAATAAAAAGAAGCCTTTCGGCTTCTAGGTAATCGGTAAGCGGGTGATGGGAATCGAACCCACGCTATCAGCTTGGAAGGCTGAAGTTCTACCATTGAACTACACCCGCAAATCAGTATCGGGATGACACGATTTGAACATGCGACCCCCTGGTCCCAAACCAGGTGCTCTACCAAGCTGAGCTACATCCCGATATTATATTTTTTTAAAAATATGGCGCGCCCTGAGAGATTCGAACTCCCGGCCTTTTGATTCGTAGTCAAACGCTCTATCCAGCTGAGCTAAGGGCG
>NZ_JAALFM010000024.1:0-13440 GCF_011800295.1 Paenibacillus sp. EKM301P
GGGGCTTGCGAAGGAGATTGGCGTTCACGACAACTTCTTCGACATCGGCGGCCACTCCCTGCGGGCGACGACGCTGGCGGGCAAGGTATTTAAGGAATTAAACGTCAACCTGCCGCTGCGCGACGTATTCCGTCACTCGACGATTGCGGCGATGGCAGAGGCGATCGCCCGGATGGAACGGCGGGAGCATGAGGCCATTCCTCAAGCGGAGGAGAGAGAGTACTACCCTCTGTCCTCCGCGCAGAAACGGCTGTTCATTCAGCACACGCTGGATGGAGCGGATCAGCTTTACAACATGCCGGAGCTGGTGCAGGTGGAAGGCGAATTTGATTTAGACCGGTTGGAAGCCGCCTTGCGGAAATTGATAACACGGCATGAATCGCTGCGCACCGGTTTTGAAATCGTGAAGGGCGAAGTGGTTCAGCGGATTTACCCGCAGGTCGGTTTTGCTATCGAGCATCATCAAGCGGATAAAGAGGATGCGGCTCAAATTGAGCAGATCGTCCGCAGCTTCATTCGACCGTTTGATCTCGGCAAGCCGCCGCTGCTGCGCGCCGGGGTCATCGAGCTGGAGCCGAACCTGCATATTCTCCTTTTCGACATGCACCATATGGTGTCTGACGGCGTATCGATGGCGATTGTGATCGATGAGTTCTCAAGTTTCTACGCCGGGGAAGAACTGCCGCCACTGCGCATTCAATACAAGGATTATGCCGTTTGGCAGCAGTCGAAGGCCCACCGAGAGCGGATCGGGCGGCAGGAAGCGTACTGGCTGCAAACCTTCGAAGGCGAGCTGCCGACGGCGGACCTGCCGATCAACTACGAACGGTCCGCGGCTCGCAGCTACGAAGGCGCGCATCTGGAGTTCAACGTCGAAGCTTCTCTCTCTGCGCGGCTGCGCGAATTGGCGGCCGAGCGTGAAAGCACACTGTTCATGGTGCTGCTTGCGGCTTATACCGTGCTGCTGTCCAAGTACAGCGGGCAGGAGGACTTGATCGTGGGCACCCCGGTGGCGGGAAGAACGAACGCCGATTTGGAATCGGTCATCGGGATGTTTGTCAATACGCTGGCGATCCGCAATCGTCCTTCGGGCGACAAGACGTTCTTGTCCTACCTGGAAGAAGTGAAGGAAACGGCTTTGGGTGCTTTCGAGAACCAGGACTATCCATTCGAGGAGCTCGTGGAGCGTTTGAATGTGAAGCGGGAGCCGGGCCGCTTCCCGCTGTTCGATGCCGTTTTCGACTTGCAAAATATCGAAGAACGAGACGCCGAGCTGGAAGGGGTCAGCCTGAAGACTTACGAGCTTGACCATTTAGAAGAAGCGAAGTTCGATCTGACACTGTTTATGTATGAAAACAACGGGGCGCTGAGTGGGGGCTTCTTCTACGCCACCAAGCTGTTCAAAGAAGCGATGATCCGCACCTTGACCGAGGATTACCTGCGGGTACTGTCTCAAATTGCGAAAAATCCACAACTCGAGCTAAGCCGGATTGAATGCCATAAACCGGCGGCAGGCGCAAAGAGTGCCGTCGATACGATCGAATTCGCGTTCTAATCCTACAAGCGCGCCTCCGCCGTCAAACGAAAGCGGCGCGCATCCCAAGGAAGACGGCGAACAACGTCCAAGCCCGTAAACGCGCAGGCCGAAAGCAAGCTTTTTCGGACCTGCGCCGGGGCATGCGGTCACTTCATTTTTAGGGGAGGTACGAATGAAATCTTTGTTTGAAAAGGAAGAACGGTACTGGAGCGGCAAGTTTGACGCCGATGACAGCCTGAGCTTCCTTCCCTACAGTCAATCCTCCAAATTATCGGCCGACGGGGAAGCTGCGGCCGAGCCGGGTTTGCTTCACCGTACTCTGCCGAGCGAAATCTCGGAGAGAATCATTTGCCTTGCCAACGGTTCGGATTTGGCTTTGTACATGATTGTTTTAGCAGGAGTAAAAAGCCTGCTGTTCAAATATACCGGGCGGGACCAAGTGCTGGTCGGGATGCCTTCTTATAGCGCAGACCCCGACGGGACTCCGCCGCCGCATGACATCTTGGTGATCAAGACGTCCGTAAGCCGCGAGACTACGCTTAGAACGCTGCTCGGGGGCATCAAAGCCTCCATCGGCGAGGCGCTGGAGCATCAGCACCTGCCTTTTCGGAAAATGGTGGAGCCGCTCCATCTGGACTATACGGGGGACGGTCTCCCGGTCGTCAACACCGTCGCATCCTTCGCCCCGATTCATCCGGAACCGCTGGGTAACCGGGTGGCGGCCGATACGGTTTTTCGCTTCGACCGCCAAAACCACTCCATCGAGCTGGAAATAAGCTTTGACGGGCAGCGGTACGAGCGGGCATTTGTAGAACAGGCGGCCGACCATCTTGTTCGGCTGCTGTCCGTGCTTTTATTTCAGCCGGATCTGGAGCTTGGACAAGCCGATGTGCTGTCCCCAGACGAGAGGGAGACGCTGCTGAAGCGATTTAATGACACCGAAACCGGGTTCGAGCGGGGGAAAACGATTTACGGCTTGTTCGAAGAACAGGCGGAGCTTTACCCGGACAACGTGGCCGCCGTCATGAACGAGCGGCAGCTGACCTACCGCGAGCTGAACGAGCGATCCAACCGCCTTGCGCGGAAGCTGCGGGAGACGGGAGTAGAAGCGGACCAGCTGGTAGCGATTCTGGCCGAACGCTCGCTCGATATGGTCGTCGGCATTCTGGCGATTCTCAAAGCGGGCGGAGCATACGTGCCTGTCGATCCCGACTACCCGGAGGAGCGCATCCGCTTCATGATCGAGGATTCGGGTGCGCCGTTATTGCTGATTCAAAAGCATCTGCACGAGAAGACCGACTTCGCAGGAACGCGCCTCGAATTGGACGATTTCGTTTGGGGCGACAGAGGGGCGGACTCCGAAGGTGCGCTGGACGCTTCGAACCTAGAGCCGATTTCCGGGCCGCTCAACCTGGCTTATGTCATCTACACGTCGGGAACGACCGGCAGACCGAAAGGAACGCTGATTGAGCATAAGAACGTCGTGCGCCTCCTGTTCAACGACAAGAATCTGTTCGACTTCGGGCCGTCCGACACGTGGACGCTGTTCCACTCGTTCTGCTTCGATTTCTCCGTCTGGGAAATGTACGGAGCGCTGCTGAACGGAGGCAAGCTGGTCATCGTACCGCCGCTCACAGCGAAAAATCCAGCCGATTTCCTGGCGCTGCTGGGCCGCGAACAGGTCACGATTTTGAACCAGACGCCAACGTACTTCTACCAGCTGCTGCGTAAGGTCTTGGCGGACCATCCGTACGATCTGCGGATTCGCAACGTCATCTTCGGGGGCGAAGCGCTGAGTCCGCTGCTGCTCAAGGGCTTCAAGACGAAGTACCCGGAGACGAAGCTGATTAATATGTACGGCATTACCGAGACGACGGTTCACGTTACATATAAGGAAATCACGTGGGTCGAAATGGAGGCGGCGAAAAGCAATATCGGCAAGCCGATCCCGACGCTGAGGGTGTACGTCCTTGATGAAAGCCGCCGCCCTGTGCCGATCGGTGTAGCGGGCGAAATGTACGTGGCCGGGGAAGGCCTTGCGAGAGGATACCTGAACCGTCCGGATCTGACGGCGGAGAAGTTCGTCGATTCCCCGTTTGCGGAGGGGGAGAAACTGTACCGCTCGGGCGACTTGGCGGCTTGGCTGCCGGACGGCAACATCGAATACCTGGGCCGGATCGATCATCAGGTGAAAATCCGCGGGTACCGGATCGAGCTGGACGAAATCGAGACGCAGTTGCTGAAGATCGCCGCCGTGCAAGAAGCCAAGGTGCTCGACCGCGACGACGCGAACGGCCAAAAGCAGCTTGTCGCTTACTACGTTGCGGAAACGAGGCTGGCGGTGCATGAACTCAAGGAGGAGCTCGCCAAGCAGCTTCCCGGGTATATGATTCCTTCGCACCTCGTGCAGCTTTCGCGGATGCCGCTGACGCCGAATGGGAAAATCGACCGCAAAGCGCTGCCCGCGCCGGAGGAAGCCGCGGCCCGAGGAACGGAATATGTCGCGCCGAGAACGCTGCTCGAAATGAAGATCGCCCGCGTCTGGCAGGATACGCTTGGCGTTCCGCAGGTCGGCGTAAAGGATAACTTTTTTGAGTTGGGTGGCAATTCGTTAAGTCTGATGAGGCTCGTTCAAGCCGTTTACGATGAAACGGGCATCGAGATACCGCTGAACCGCCAATTCCACAATGTAACAGTTGAAGCCATGGCTTTCGGAGAGGGGGATCTGGGCCTGGATAAAGGGGGAGACTCCTTCATTAAGCTGAATAAAGTAGGAAATCTGAACGTGTTCTGCTTCCCTCCGGGCAGCGGCTTCGGCATCGGTTACCGAGAGCTCGCAAGCAGGCTCGACGGTCGGTCCGTGCTCTACGGCATTGATTTTATCGACGATGCCGTCGATTACGAGGCCATGCTGAACCGTTATGTGGACGAGATCGTCCGCATCCAGCCGGAAGGACCTTACGTGCTGCTCGGCTACTGCTTCGGAGGAAACCTGACGTTCGAGGTAGCCAAAACGATGGAGAAAAGAGGGTATTCCGTAACAGACGTGCTTATGGTGGACTCGTGGATTAAGCACACGCTGACGCCTTCCGAAACGTCGGAGAAAGAGCTTGAAGAAACGCTTGCCGATTTCGACGAAGAAGAGAAGGAATTAATGAGCAACCCGCTCGTGCGGGAGCGGGTTCATCGGAAGGTCAAAGCGACCTTGGCGTACGAAGCGCAGCTCATTAATTCCGGCACGATCCCGGCCAGGATTTACGAACTGATTGCGAAGGACAGCGAAGCGTTCCGCCTGGAGCACCAATTGCCTTCCTGGCGGGGGGCAACGACGCAAGCTTACGCCGATTACCGGCTGGAGGGTGCGCACGAGGAATTGCTGGAACTCGCGCGCGTGGACGAAACGGCCGTCGTCATCCGGGACATCTTAGAGCAAGTCAAGCGGCAGATCGAAGCGGAGGCCGGGGTACTGCATGGAAGCTGACCGACAGCCGTCTGTTCAAGAACAAGGCACAGCGGCGCCTTTCAAGCGCCAAACCGCTTACGCCGCCTGGAAAGCGTTCCGCTGGCTGATGTCCTATGTAAGCCGTCACAAAGGCTGGATGATCGTCGGTGTCTTGTCCGCGATTGCCGCCGCCGTTATTGAGATATGGACGGGAAGTTTGATCGAGCAGTTGACCACCCAGGCCGAGAAGGGGGCGGGGCCAATCGTTCTGCAAATCGTGTACGCGGTCTTTGTGGTCATCTTGATCGGTGTGCCGGCGAAGTTTTTCATGAGCTTCGGCGTGGAGCGAAGCAGCGCCTCTGCGGTGCAGGATATCCGCAACCATGTCATGCGTCATATCGGTAAACTCCCGGTCTCCTATTTAGAAAAGCAGCACTCCGGCGACGTATTGTCGCGGATCAACAACGACCTGCAGCTCATCCAGCAGTTTATGATTCGGGACCTCGCCCAGTGGTTTTATCATCCGCTGTTGTTCATCGGCTGTTTCGCTTATTTGCTCTACCTCCAATGGGAGCTGATGCTGTACAGCCTGCTGTTATTTCCCGTAGCGCTGCTGGTTTCCCAATGGATCGGCAAGCAGTTGGAGCGGTTGACGGAGGAAGCCCAGGCGAACATGGGCCGAATGAACGTCAACCTCCAGGATACGCTTGGGGGCATGCCTATTGTAAAAAGCTACCTGCTATCCGGCATGTTATCTCGCTCCTACCAAGTGCTGCTGCAATTGACGGCCCAAAAAAAGCTGGCCGTGAAAAAGCGGGAAGCCTGGGTCAACCCGCTGCTTTCCACGTTGATGATCAGCCCGATCATTTTCGCCGTCAGTTACGGAAGCTATTTGATCTACAAAGGGCAGCTAGGAGCGGGAGAGCTGATCGCCTTCCTGTACTTGCTGAATCTGTGTCTGGAACCGCTGGAGCATATTCCCGAGCTCATCACGCGGACGTTCGAAATGACCGGTGCCCTGAGAAGGGTCTCCGAAATCGTCGAGCAGCCGACCGAAATGGAAAATGGTCGTTCGCTTCCGAAAGCGAGCGCCGCCCCCATCGAGTTTCAGAACGTAACCTTCGGGTATGAGGAGAGCTCCCCGATCCTGCGGAATGTTAGCTTCTCGGTGCCGGAAGGGAAGACGATCGCGCTTGTCGGAGCGAGCGGCGGAGGGAAGAGCACGGTATTTAAGCTTGTATGCGGCTTTTATCCGCTTGCGGAGGACCAGGGCGAGATCCGCGTGTTCGGCAGCCTGATCCACGGCGCCGATCCGGAGCAGCTTCGGTCGCATTTTTCCGTGGTAACCCAGGATTCATATTTGTTTAGCGGCACGATCGCTGAAAATATCGGCTACGGGCGGGAAGTAGCGTCGATGGACGAGATTATCGAAGCCGCCAAAGCCGCTCAGGCGCATTCCTTCATTATGCAGCTTCCCGACGGCTACCAGACGTATGTCGGAGAGCGCGGAGGCTTTTTGTCCGGCGGGCAGCGCCAGCGCATTGCAATGGCCCGGGCTTTTCTGAAGGATGCTCCCGTTCTGCTACTGGACGAGCCAACGTCGGCTCTTGATCCGGAGTCGGAAAGCGCGGTTCAGGAAGCGCTGGGCGTATTGATGAAGCAGAGAACGACGATGATTATTGCCCACCGGCTTTCTACAGTACAAAACGCCGACGAAATTTGGGTCATGGAACAGGGGAGTATTGTTGAAAAGGGCACTCATGAACAATTGCTGAAGATGAAGGGACTGTACGCCCAGTCGTACTATCAGGAATTTACCGAGTCTGCCGAACGCAGGGAGGTGGCGTACACATGAAAA
Organism: Paenibacillus sp. EKM301P; assembly: GCF_011800295.1. NCBI lineage: Bacteria > Bacillati > Bacillota > Bacilli > Caryophanales > Paenibacillaceae > Paenibacillus > Paenibacillus sp. EKM301P. The sequence goes on from NZ_JAALFM010000024.1 coordinate 6,838, forward strand.
AGGGCGGATGGCTCTCGCAAGTGAAAGAACTAAGCTACTTGCTGATGTTTATGAACCGCAAGCGCAAAACCCAGTACGCCATTGGCCTGGCAGTGACGGCGCTCACCCAGACATTGTTCCTGATCGCCTTCAGCTTGGTCGTACATAACTTGGTTGATTTCGCCGTGTCCCGAGATACGTCCCTGATAGTGGAAGCCTTTATTATTTTGGGCGCGGCCTTGTTCCTGGAAAATGTGATTTCTCCCTGGTTCATTTACTTATACCAGCGTAGTGTCGAGCTGACTGTGCTGAATATCCGCGAACGTCTTTATGAAAAGCTGTGCCGGGTGCGGCCGAGATTCCTGGAGCAGACGCACCATGGGGACTTGCTGTCGCGGGTGAACAATGACGTAACGACCGTTGAGTTTACATTCTCGCAGGTTTACTTTGTTTTGCTGCTTCAAGTTGTCTTTTGCATCGGCTCCATTGTCTCCATGGTGTTGATCGATTGGCGGTTTGCCGGTGTATCCTTCGTCATTCTGCTGCTGTCCTCCGTGGTCAGCCTGAAATTTGCGCGGGATATTCGCGCCTTGTCCGAACAAGGCTTGCAAACGCTCGGTAAAATGACCGAAAAATTCAAAGATTTTATGGGCGGCATTCAAATTGTGAAGCTGTTCCGCATCCGCACGATTTACGGCCAGTACGAGGCGTTGAACGAACAAATGACGCAGACGCTTCGGCAAACCGCGCAGAAGAACGGCATGCAGGCTGCGGTGAATCATTTTATCAGCTACGTCACGTTCTGCGGCATCATCGTCATCGGCAGTCTTCTTTATGCCTACGGACTGATGGGAATGGGAAGCGTCGCCGCCCTGGCGGTTCTGCAAGTGAATCTGACGCACGCCTTGTTGAACTTGGGGACGGTTCTGTCGATGACCCAAAATTCGCTCGCGGGCGCTCACCGGATTCAAGAAGTACTAAGAGAGGAAGAGGAACCGGAGCGTTTGGGATCTCCTCACAGCGAGCTCGTGTCGGAGGCTGCGGTGGAGTTTCGCGATGTGGAATTTTCCTATCAGGCGGATAAAAAGGTGCTTGTCGACATCTCCATGCAGGTGTTTCCCGGACAGGTCGCCGCTATCGTGGGGGCCAGCGGCAGCGGCAAAAGTACGCTGATCAAGCTGCTGCTCGGCTTTTATCCTGTGGACAGCGGAGAAATCCTGCTCCAAGGCAAACCGTTCGGCCATTACACGCTGGACGAAATCCGCAGGCAGATTGCATACGTTCCGCAGGAGCCGTTCTTGTTTACCGGCACAATTGAGGAAAACATCCGCTACGGCAACCTGGATGCAACGGATGAAGAAGTGATCGAAGCGGCCAAAGCGGCGTACGCTCATCATTTCATTCAGGAACTTCCTGAACAGTATAAAACGCCGGTGGGAGAGAGAGGAGCGTCGTTGTCGGGCGGACAAAGGCAGCGAATTGCGATCGCACGGGCGATTCTCAAAAATGCCCCGATTCTGCTGCTGGACGAAGCGACTTCCGCGCTGGATAACGAATCCCAGCATTGGGTACAGCAGGCCCTGAACGTATTGATGAAAGGGCGCACCACCATCCTGATCGCCCACCGTCTCAGCACCGTGGAACATGCGGATTTGATTACCGTCATGAACCAAGGGACGGTCGTCGAGCGGGGCTGCCATCAGGACCTGATTGCGCTCGGAGGTTATTACGCCCGGCTGTACGGCTAGACCCGCTTTACGGCGGGCGGCTTCTTGCTCGCGAATGCGACAGAGTCTTTTAGCAATCCAAGGTATTACTTTATAACCGGTAGTTACCAGAAAACGCAGACACGAAAAAGGAGGAAGAGTCCGAAGGAGCCGTTCCGGGAATGGCCTGCGCGGTTCTTCTAAGAGTGACTAAGTGACATCTAGGTACAAAGCCTATCTATAAAGAATCTCTAAACCGGGAGTGTGTCGATGTGAGAGAGGATACCAACGAGCAATATGGATTAACGCAAGCCCAGCGCCGAATATGGTTCATGGAAATTATGAATCCGGGAACGTCCATCACGATGCTTTCCGCGACCTACCAGATTACGGGCGAGATCAACACACAGCTTCTGAAGCAAGCGGCGGCAGAGATCGTCAAAACCTATGACGTTTTCCGAATCCGCATTAGCGGGGATTTGCAAAATCCAACGCAGTGGTTCGAAGAGCCGGAGAATGTCCAAGCTAGGATAAGCCGCCTCGAAATAGGCACAACCGAACAATTCTATGCTTGGGTGAAAGAAGTAAGCGAAAAACCGGCCAGCGTGTTCGACGAACACCTCTACCAATTTACGATTATCCATTTTGCGAACGGCCAAGTATGGCTCAATTTGACGGTAAATCATATTATTGCCGACGGCTTGTCCGTCAATGCTTTGCTGCATGCGGTGATGGAAAAATACCTGGAACTGCGCAAAGGCATCTCCAGCAGTTACCAGCCCCCTTCCTATCTAGATTATATTTCCTCGGAGCGTGAATATGAGCAATCGCAGCGTTATCAAAAAGGCAAGGAATACTGGCTGACAAAGTACAACACTTTGCCTGAAACGACCGGCATTAAATCGTATCCGCCATTCTCGATCGGCAGCGAATCCAATAAACTGTCCATCACTTTGGACGGTTCCCGGTATGAACGCATTCTGGCCTTCAGCGAACAATATCAGGTCAGCTTATATACGTTATTTCTGTCCGCCATGTACGCCTTATTGTACAAGCTGACCGACAGCACCGATGTTCCGGTCGGCACGGTTTTCGCCAATCGCACCAGCAAGAAGGAAAAAGAAACGATCGGCATGTTCGTCAGCACCGTGGCTACGCGGATTCGTCTGAATCCAGACAGGAACGTGCTTTCCTTGATCCAAACGGTTTCCAAGGAAAATACGGCGGATCTGCGGTATCAGAAATACCCTTATAACCAATTGATCCAGGATTTACGCGAACAACACGGCCGCAACGATCTTTCGGGGCTGTTCCGCACGTCTCTGGAATATCTGCCTTTGAAAATCGTGGAGTACGAAGAAATCAAGGTACGCCTGGAGGCTCACTTCGCTAGGCACGAGATGGACGATTTGCTGCTGCGCTTCGACCATATGCTGAATGAAGGCCATGTAATTCTCCATGCTTCCTATCGTACGGGTCTGTTCGAGACGGCCGAGATTGATCGGATTATGGAACAGTATGTAACCATTCTGGACCAGTTTCTTCAGAGTCCCGAACTGCCGGTACGCGAGATTTCTCTGCTGAGCGATGAGGAGAGACACCGCATTCTCAATGTTTTTAACCCGCCGGTGGCAGGGCTGAGCGAGGGAGAAGCGTTTCATCGGTATGTTGAAAATTTTGCTCGGGAAATTCCAGATCATCCGGCAGTCGTCTACATGGACAAACAGCTGACCTACGGCGAATTGAACGAACGCGCCGAGCGGCTGGCTTCTCTCCTTCGCGAACAGGGCGTGGGAAGGGAGACGATTACGGGGATCTGGGCGGAGCGTTCGGTGGAACTGCTGGTCGGGGTGCTCGCCGTTTGGAAAGCCGGCGGAGCCTATGTACCGCTGGACCCCGATTATCCGGCGGAGCGGATTGAGTACATGCTCAGCGATAGCGATGCATCGGTGCTGCTTACGCAGCGTCATCTGTTGGAGCGGGCCGGAGGTTGGTTGGCCGATGACCAGCTGAAGCTTCAAGCTGTCTATGCCATGGACGATGAACAGATTTATAACGGGGATGCCTTAGCCGTGGAATTTGAATCTGCCGACAGCGCCCCGCAAGACTTGGCTTATGTGATTTACACCTCGGGTACGACGGGACGCCCGAAAGGCGTCATGATTGAGCACGGTAGTCTCGTGAATACGGCGGATGCGTACCGTCGCGAGTACCGGTTGGATCAGTTTCCGGTGCGGCTGCTGCAGCTGGCCAGCTTCTCGTTTGACGTGTTCGTCGGAGACATTGCGCGGACGCTGTATAACGGAGGCACGATGGTGATTGTGCCGAAGGATGACCGGATTGATCCGAACCTCTTATACGGCTGGATTCGGGACCAAAACATTACGGTATTCGAATCGACGCCTGCGCTCATCCTGCCATTCATGCAGCATATTTATGAAGAAGGGCTGGACGTTAGCTCCATGCAGTTGCTGATTACCAGCTCGGATGCTTGCAGTGTCACCGATTACCGATTGCTGCAGGAAAGATTCGGCGGACAATTCCGCATCATCAACAGCTATGGAGTTACCGAAGCGGCCATTGACAGCAGCTTTTACGGTGAGCCGCTGGATAAGCTGCCGCCGTCGGGTCATGTGCCGATCGGCAAAGCTTGGCTGAACGCCCGGTTTTACATTGTCGATGCTGCGTTAAAGCCGGTTCCTGTAGGGGTTCCGGGCGAGCTTGTCATCGGCGGCGCCGGGGTGGCGCGCGGGTACTGGAACCGTCCGGATCTAACCGCCGAGAAGTTTGCGGACAGCCCGTTTGTGCCGGGCGAACGTCTGTACCGGACAGGCGATTTGGCCCGCTGGCTAGAAGACGGGAACGTGGACTTCATCGGCCGGATCGACTATCAGGTGAAAATTCGCGGGTTCCGGATCGAACTCGGCGAAATTGAAACGGCCCTGCTGCGTTTCCCGGGCGTCAAGCAGGCTGTGGTGACCGACCGTACGGATGAGCAGGGACAAAAGTATTTGTGCGGTTACGTGGCGGCGGATGCTTCCTTGCAGCTGAGCGATCTGCTGTCCCAATTGAAGCAAGAGCTGCCGGCTCATATGGTCCCGGCCCGGCTGGTGTCTCTTGATAAGCTTCCGCTCACGCCGAACGGCAAAATTGACCGTAAAGCGCTGCCTGAACCGACCGGAGAGGTAGAAGTAGGCCGTGAGTATGTGGCTCCTCGCACAACGCTGGAAACAAGACTTGCTCTCATTTGGCAGCAGGTGCTGGGTATTGCGCGAGTAGGAGTTCAAGACGATTTCTTTGACTTGGGTGGTCATTCCTTGCGGGCCTCCACGCTGGTTTCCAAGATTCGGAAAGAGCTGCAAGTCGAGGTTCCGCTGCGGGAAGTTTTCCGCTACACCACGATCGAACAGCTGGCCCAAAGAATCGGCGGTTTAAGGCAGCAGGAGACGTATGAGATTACAAAGGCGGCTGAGGCCGAGTACTATCCGGTTTCATCCGAGCAAAAGCGTCTGTACGTCCTGCGCCAGCTTGACGGGGCCGAGCGCAGCTACAATATGTCGGCGGCGCTTCTTCTCGAAGGCAAGCTGGACCGCACGCGCGTCGAGCACGCGTTCCGGGCGCTGATTCAGCGCCATGAGACGCTGCGTACCGGGATTGAGCAGGTTCAAGGCGAGCTTGTCCAGCGCATCTATGACGGGTTGGATTTTGCTGTAGATTATTTCCAAGCGAGCGAGCGGGAAGTGGAGCAAGTGGTGGAAGCTTACTATCACCCGTTTGATCTGACTAAGCCGCCACTTCTCCGCATCGGTCTGATCGAAGTCGCCGAGGATCGCCACATTCTGCTGTTCGATATGCACCATATTGTCTCGGACGGCATTTCGACAGCGCTGCTCTTCGACGAGTTCAGCCGCCTGTATCGGGGCGAGGAGCTGGCCCCGCTGCGCATTCAATACAAAGATTATGCCGTTTGGCAGCATTCCGAAGCTTACGGGCAGATGCTCCAGCCGCAGAAGGAGTATTGGCTAGAACAGCTGTCGGGCGAGCTGCCGGTCTTGGAGCTACCGACGGACTTCCCGCGGCCTGCGGTGCAAAGCTTTGACGGCCGAACCGTGAAGTTTTATATCGAGAAAGATCGGACGGAGAAGCTGAAAGAACTAGCGGCACGGACAGGGACGACCCTGTACATGGTGCTGCTGTCGGCTTACACCATCCTTATGCATAAATATTCGGGTCAGGAAGATCTGATCGTAGGAACGCCGATTGCCGGAAGAACGCAGGAAGAAGTGCAGCCGATCGTAGGGATGTTTATCAACACTCTGGCCATTCGCAGCCGTCCGGAGCGTTCCAAGCCGTACCTTTCGTACCTGGAAGAAATCAAGGACATCACGCTCGGGGCTTTCGAACACCAAAATTATTTGTTCGAAGACTTGGTAGAAAGTCTTCACATTCCGCGCGCGACCGGCCGGAATCCGCTCTTTGATACGTTCTTCTCCCTGCAAAATACGGAGAACGAGCAAATTGTCATCGAGGGGCTGGAGCAATCGTTTTATCCACTGGAAAATCAAACATCCAAGTTCGAGCTGCTCCTGGATATTTCGGAGCTGGACGGTCAGCTCGAATGCCGGTTGGAGTACGCTACGGCTTTGTATAAACAAGAGACCGCGGAGCGGTTCGCCAGACATTATGACAAGCTGCTCGAAACCATCGCAGCAGCGCCGGACGGGGATATTGCCTCGCTGGAAATGCTCACGGAGGAGGAAATCCGCGAGCTGATGCGCGGTTTCAACGATTCGGAGGCGGACTACCCGCGGCAGCAGACGATTCACGGCTTGTTCGAAGAGCAGGCGGAGCTTTACCCGGACAACGTGGCCGCCGTCATGAACGAGCGGCAGCTGACCTACCGCGAGCTGAACGAGCG
>NZ_JAALFM010000025.1:0-10795 GCF_011800295.1 Paenibacillus sp. EKM301P
ATTCAATCTGCCTGCACTGTGCCCGTAATTAGCTCTTATGTACCCATTAACCATCTCATATCTCTGCTTTGGACAATAGCTTACTACTTGCTTGATATCCGACTCACTGACCTCAGACCATCTGTTCTCTGATTTTACAGGTCTTGAATGTCACAATAACCCTCATGGTCTAGCTCAAGACCAAACTGTTCTGGTGTATGCCTAAGAATCTTACTCATAAGTTTACTGAGGCTCTCTTCTTGTTTTGGTGTTAACATGATATACTCCTTCTAATAAAATATTTGTCTATCTATAATAACCTATCCGATGATTCATAACGCCTTGTGAAGTAAAGTACCAAACCTCCGATAAGGGAAATGTAGCCCCAATCCACAAGGGAAATACTCGAAAACACCTTTGATTAAAGCCATGATAAAAAATTTCCGATTCATAAATCCCCCCTCCTCTCTAATAATGTACTTTATTATATTAAAATAGTTAGATTCTCACATGAATTTTCCCCATACCAGTCTTCATCAACATTATATTCGCTTAATTTATTTTACAAAAATCGTACTATCTGTGTTCCCTTTTTTATATCTTCAATGTCTCCTGAATCCTTTACATTAATTCCAATTAGCGGATGGTTAGCAATGGAGAAAGAAATGCTTATATCCAATACGTCCAGTTCGCATTTCGTTCCATCTATCTTATCTACTTGTATTTTTGAACCTATCAAACCTTTCAAATTGGTATGATCCTGCTTATCTGAACCAAGATTTGTTCCAATTAAAATGATTCCTTTATTGGGTGTTTTAATAATATCGTCTAACTTCATAATCTCCAAAAGAGAACCTCTCCATTCTAACGTTCATGTATGAACAGTATATCTTTAACTTCCCTAATTTTGATACCTTCGTTTTTAATCTAGTAATTCCATCTCTTAATAGCATAATTCTTTCTAATTGGGTCAAATCAGGAGCAAATCGTGCAGCTCGGATACTTGCTTGGGCTTCGTCAAGTGCAAAGTTCCTAGTTATAACGTTAAATTAATCATCCATAACCTGGAAGTATCTCCCTGCTAGTCCTGCTTCATAATGTCCGACAACTTCATGCGCTATTGTTCCATGACCAGTAATCCGGCTATTAGCTGCTAATTTACCTGTCGCATTAGAAGGTAATACATCATTATTTATATTGAGAATCGTATCAAATAATAATCCAGTAGGAGATGTGTCATTAGGCCCCGCTACACAGATATTTTCTTGTGGCATCCCTAATTTTTTTGCATACTGAGTTAAACCTTCAATTTGTGCTACAGTTAAAGGCACTTCATTACGCAGGCCATTAGTATCAATAATTTTTCTTGCATTGTCCGCCTCTTCTATTATTCGGGTAGTTCCATCTTTTAATGGAGTATATTTTATAGACCCTGATAACCCAATTTTAGGCTTAATAACTGAACTAACTCCTCTAAACAATCCTGCTGTACCGATCATATTAGCCCAGTGTTCCTTCGACCACGCATTGGTAGGATTAAATGCTCCCTGAATCATACCCGTTATTCCAAATGTACCGAAATTGAGCATGTCATTCCATGAATCGTTTTGTTTAGCTGCCCGTTCCATGTACCCTTGATACATTCCTTTTGGAATACCATATGACATAGTGTTGGAAAAGACTTGGATAAATTGAATAATAAAAAGGGCAACCGAAGTCGCCCTAGATATTCTAATTATTCAACTTAACTCTTCAAATGCTTTAGTTACACAAATCTATTTACTGTCTTCTTCCTTGATATAAGTAGCGTCATATTGAATGATGGCTTTTGTTTTATCCGTAGTCTTTGAAACGTCGTAGACTATTTCATCTTGATTGAATTTATCTTCATCATGGAGAGATTGCGGTTTTTTTACAAATAATGCATCTTTAGTATAAATTTTATCAGGATGATTAAGTCCTTCTAATACACTATCAGGGACTACTGCTTTTGTAACACTCTCCATTTCTTCTGAAGTATCATCACTAGCAAAAACATTATTACTAATAACTACAGCAAACGTAACAGTAAGGGCAGCCAACCCCAAAAATTTTAATTTAACCATCACTTCTTTCCTCACCCTCCATCACCAAATTCCCAGCCATTAGGTTCAACAACTCTATAAACTTATCAATAAATTTTCGTGATCAATGTTACCTTTAGTAGCAAAAACTGCTCCGCTAATTTTTATGCCTTTTTTCATGGAATCCTCTCCTTTAATTGATATATAGCTTATAGCTTGTCGTTGCTTTTCCAGTTGAAATTTAAGAGTTTGCTTTCTTCTTCTTTTACTACTTCGCTTAACCTAACTACAAAGTGTTTTTTAAGTAATACCTTAAATAAAAATTAGCTGGTTCACTTTCAGGTTTATCGTTGTATATAACATTATCATTCAGTACTACGACAAATGGTTCCACACTATTGATGTACCCATCATAAATATACAAATCAATGCCCTTAAAGTTTCGTAAGGGAAAGATCATCCTCAACTCAGTGGAAAATACTCAATTGAGAAGGTTGATCTAACTTATTCATTTTTCCAAATAAGAGACCCTTCAGAAGATGTGATCATGCTAGGGGGGGGCGTCATGGAGAGAAATTTCAATAAAGGAACTTTTTCCTTTTTATAACCATTTATATATACTTCCTTCATCGTTATTTGGCTTAGATACTATTTATTTAACGTCAATAACCGCAGCATCATATTCAAGGAACCCATTATCATCTTCATCTAAATTATTGTTTGTTTCATAGGTGGTGTCCCTAGTACCAATAATCTTTAATCCATTTTCCCAATCAATTGTTAGTTCTTCTTTTGGTACTGAAATAATAGCTTTAATTAAAGAATCATATCCCATATATTCCTCCTTGGTTTAGGGCGCTGCTGGTACAATATGTGCGCCATCTCTATTGTAATGAATAATTCCTTTTGTTGTTTCCTCGAGCTACCAGTATCTCTATTATAGTACTTCCTAGTAGATTTTCCGAAATCAATCCTTTCTCGTCCGGCTTTAAACATATCACCTTCTCCAGAATAACTATCAAGTAATTCTTGTGCGGTTTTGTTATCACACCCTTTAGTTCTCTTTTTCCAGAAAACAGACTACCATAAGAATAAAAACAATAACTTGATGTTTTTTGGAGGGTTGTGAATTGGTAGAAAAATTTGAAAAGACATTCGTTCAATTAGCTCAATGCGAGCTGTCTCCAGAAGAGCGGCGAGCATGGTGGGAAGAAAATAAAGTTCAATTGGAAAACACTTATCCCGTGGCGTTTTTCTTAAACTCAAACCCATCAAGCACGACTTTCGATGGGTGCCTATCCTTGCCAGCCAAAAGAGAGCCGTCGAATATCTTTCGGCGAGAAACATTCCATTCGAAAATTCCGATCTATACCAACAACACTATGGAGCTGAATTCAAAGCCATTTCGTAAGATTCAAAAAGAGCAGGATAAGATTCAACTTGACCATCTTAACAAAAAGATACCACAAGTATTCCAGACATATCTAAAGTTTGCGACTTCGCTTAGAAACGTTTACAGTAATTCGGATGTTTTGGATGGCGGCGCATCTTTACATAAAATTGAACAGGTAGAAGCGTCATTAGATTTTCAACTGCCAAGCGATGTAAAAAAAGCATTTTGAAGTAGTTGAGAATATTTCAATTGAAGGTACACGTTTAGAATTGGAATCATTACGAAAAATAGATATAAAAGAGAAGCCCTATATCGTTTTGGGTGAATTTTGGAAAGAAGCTGACGGGGACTTACTGCTGATAAAGCGAAAACCGGACCGGTAAGGGGGTATCCCTATCCGTTCCGGTCCCGTTTTCCTTCGTCACAACACAGTTTGTTTCTGGTATTTTTCAGTCTTACGATCCTTTTTAATCACTTTACTGTTATTCCTATAATCATCCCATGAATCTAGACTCAAATAAGGCTCTCCTTCGATGATATCTTTTACTTTGCTGTGCTGTTGTTCTTTGAATAGCTCAATCATTCGAATTAAATCATTGCGATCCAACAGCTTCACTCCATTATAACTGGCTAACTGTTCACACGAGGTTGTGTATTTACTTGAAGTAATCACAATAGATTTCTTAGCTCTGTAAAATCGCATACAGCTATACACTTCTTGAACCGCACCCAACCCAACAGGATTGGTGACTGCATACCGTTTGGCCTGAAGGACATTACGGTATCCCTCACGATCTGTAAATACCAAATCTGCTCCAAAATCTCTACTGTCTTGTGTCTTATACACATCACTATAACCCAAGAAATTGAACAGCTTGCACAAATAAATTTCAAAATCCTTGCCATCTTCCATACGATCAATTTCGCTTATGCCGATTTTGTAAGGATCAATATCCTGCGTTACTTTATATCGCTCTTGGACTTTGGGCCTTTTAAGAAAACGTAACAGAACCAAAGCAAGTAATACAGCAATGACACCAACAACTATAAATATGTACAACTCTGCTCCTCCTTAGCTATTCAACCCTTTTTCACACTTGCTTATAATACAACAAATAGGTACAATTTACCATTTAAATTCAGAGAAATATAGTAGATTAGAAACAAAAATGAGTCTAAATAAAAAGGCAACAGGTAATACCTGCTGCCTCACTTCCTATTATTCAGCTTCCCTTAATGTTTTTAAAGCTCCAGTAAATGAATTGTCGATCGACATAATTTCTCCATTAACTTGATTGCTAAATTCGGACTCCGTAAGTTTATCTTTTCCTGCCGTGTGATTCTTAATGAATTTTATAAGGTCTGCTTTCTGTTTTGCAATATCCTTTAAAACTTGGTCACTTTCTCGCTTGTAATTTTTAATACTTTTACTTAGTTCCACCTTTGCCACGCTGAGCTGCTTCTTTAATTTATCGCATTCAGCCTTGGCTTGAGCTATTACCGCTTTACTAGACTTATTTTTCACTTCATTTTTATAACGTGCAGATGCTTGATTTAATCTTTGCGTTAGCTGGCGAACTTCTGCTCCTAGAACAGCATTAAGCTTTTTTTCTGCAGCTTTAATTTCTTTTACACGATCTTTGTAATTCTCAAAATATATTCTTTCGATTTCACTTGTTGACATAGCTTTTGTAGATGTTGCCGCCAATACTTGTGATGGAATTAAAACAACAAACATTAATAATAGTAGAATAGCTTTCTTCATATGTATCCCCTTGTCTGGTAATAGTATAATTATCATAAGGGAAATGAAGGGAATAGACAATATATCTTATTTTATTATCATGATATTTCTAAAGAAGCGTTAGAATGATTACAGTAGAAATGCAAAACAAATAATAAACAAAATTCATTAAATACTTTTTCAAGCATTTGGAACGTAGCTCTGAACTCTCTTCACCAATTTCATTTATAGTTTCCTCGATGATTTCCCTTATCTTCATCCAAATCTTTGTTTAAAGATTCTTCCATCAAGTTATAGCTACTTTTTAAGTTCAGATTAACAACAACTAAAGAATATACATCTACTATCTTTAATTCCAAGATCCACTGGTATATGGGTAATATTTTGCTGATTGCTCCTATACAAATTCCCGTCAGTACCCAAATACTTTCTTCCTATTTTAATTTGTGCGCTCTATCCGTTATAGGAGTTGCTTGTAGCAAGCTCAAATGGAGAAAGCTTACTCCTATTTATTGTTAAGGGAGCAAGCTCAAAAATAAATTATTTTGTAACATTAATTATCTTTTCAGCGATTGACCGACATTCTTCAATACTTTTGTCGAATTTCTTTTTAAAAGATTGAGCGAATACCGAATGAATCTGCTTTGCTAATTCTTCAACAGAGTTTGTTTCCTTACTTTTTTCATGGATTCTACGTATTTCTGAATAATATTCCTCTTCTAATAAAGGATATATTTCGACGGGGTTCCATTCATTAATCATTTGTACAATATCATCGTTCATTTCTATACACTCCTACTCTCCAAATAACGATTTAGATAGTGTTTTATATGCATCATCATACTTACTCTTAGGAATAACTGTAACAAGTGTCCCGTCGTTAGCAACTACAGCAGCACCTTCTTTTGAAAAAAACAAATGCTTACTACCATTATTCTGGGAAAGGGCCTTCCCATTCTCCACTCAAGAATCTGCCATTTCTTTGGTTACGCCTCGCTCTTGCATTCTTTCTAAAGTATGATTAGAGGAATTATGTAGTATATAACTGGAAGAAAAAATATTTCACAAATATCAAAAAAGGTGTAGTCATTAAGTTGACTACACCTAATTAAATATCATTTGTCATTGTATGTTAGAGAAACATGAAGATAGCCATCTCTTATACCAGGTAAACCATCCGTTTCTTTTATATCTAAAAAATCAAGTTTTTCTCTCCAAGCTTCTCTTTCTTTATCTTTATAAGTGTTACCGTATCTATCAAAAACATAAGCGATAACTGATGCTTTTATTTCAACGCTCCCCTTTGAAATACGTGTCCATTCTGTCGGTGCAACTATTTGGTTACTTAAAGGAGTTATTTCTTTCCCCGAGACATTCAATACAAACACTTTCCCTTGATTTCCTACAAGCGCTACCTTCTTCTTAGCATCCCATGAAACTGAATCGACATAACCACCAAACAAATCTTTTATAGGTATATATCGGGACTTATAATTAAATTGTTTCCCTTTTTGCTTATATGAGATTGTTAAAGCCGTGTTTTTAAGATTTGAGTTGTACGCATGATCAGCTTTTTTGGCTATTGAATCACTAACACTTGCTGCTTGTATAATTCCTCCTAAAACAAAAAATAATGAAAAAGACAATAAAAATATAACTGCTTTTCTCATAAATATCCCTCCAAACCTTTTCATTAAGTAGCTGATAACCTTAGTTAGGTCAATACCTATTTCAAAACATATACAGGCACTGACCTAACACTACAATATACTTAGAAACCTACAGTATTAACTGTTACTGTTTGGTAAGGTACACTACCAGATTTACTTATTGCTCCACTAGGCGTATCACACGTACCAAACGTTTTTCCATTATACGTGTGACTACTTAAAATGCCTTGTGTCAAATCAGTTGTTGATCCATCTATTCTCGTAACCTCAGTACCAGAATAATTAACCGTTACTTTACCAATGTCACCACCAGAATAATTCTCTTTAGCTAAAGCTGTAACTCTTTTAACAACTAAATTAGAAACCTCAGAGCTACTCAGTGGTTTTGAATAAGTAAAGAGAAGGTACTGATTTGTACCATTAACATTAGTTCCGTTCACAAAGTACTTAAAACGCGAAGTAGTAGTATCATAAAAAACATTGCTTATAACATTAGTACCTGCTTTGTATCTAGGAGGAACACTAGTGGAACCATCTGGAATAGGATTCTGTAGCGTACCCTGCGGATGAATAACCGCAGTATAGCTGTTTTGTGCTTGACTATACTGTAACCCAGCTTCAAGCTTAAACCCACTCAAATAAGAAGAAGAAAGCACATCTATACCATTATATAAATATCCAGCTACACTTCCATTAGGTGCATTAATTGCAGGATAGGAAGGTAAAGTAAACGTTGTTCTAATACCTTTATATCCAGTAGCCGTTACTTGTCTAGCAAAAGCTCCACTATTAGAGCCTAAAATATTGGGATCGATAGTTGCTCTTTGTAGAGCAATATTGTTTTCTACACCCTCTTCCTTTTTATTTAAATCAATTTCATTAACAACTTCCCCATTTTTGTCATACACAAATCCATTGTCATCCATTGTATAAATATAGGCATTATCCAATATGTTTTCAAACTCATCTTTTAATGATTCATTATTGTATGTAGACTCAGATGCAGAAATGCTTTTTTTATTCACTTTAATACCAAACTCGCTTAAGTAGTCATTCTGATCTGTCTTGTTCAGGTGTGCAAGTTCATTAAGATGGTAATTCACTTGATCAATACGATCCTTGTCAATTTGTTGTTTGATGATCTCTTTATCCAATGGTACAGCACTACCTTCTGCTTTTACTGAGGTGAGAGGAGCCATACCTATAATTAAGGCCAACCCCGCAATTGCTAAATGCTTTTTCATCTAAAAACCTCCCAATGTTTGATAGACACAGGATATAATATACAATGTTGTATATTGATTTACAATATTTTTTTCATAAAAAAAGGATTTTTTATAATAATTTTTAAAAAATGCGAACAATTCATTGTCACATTTACAAAATAAAAAGGTTAGACGGACAGCCCGTCTAACCTTCACTTAATTTTCATGGTTTAATGCATATGAATAAACGCTCCGAACTATTTATACAAATGTACTAACTACCAATGTGCCAGCTCTAAACTTGAAACCAACCACTTTGAGCTGCCGATGGTATAGTTGTAACTTGACTACTCGTTGATTGTGTACTTATGACTAATACTAATAAGAAAGTCGTCGTGCATAGCTTTCTAAATTATGATACTCCGTCTTGGCTTCAGTTAGGACAAATTTCTGATAACGTTCGACAATTATCCTGTAACGAAGGATTGAGCGTTCATCATTAATTATAATTGATTTCCTCATACCATCTAATAAGAACCGAACTCCCTTTTCGTACTGGCCTCTGGATAAACAATATTCAGCCAATTCACTCAATACGCCAACAAGCTTCACTATGTAACAAGGGGAAACGAAATTTCGTTCCACATGCATAGGATTTCGAATATCGCGTTTCACGATAATTAAGTTTAGCTTTCATACCTTTCGATTCAGAGGGTTAGAATTACGATATGGAAATTCACCATGTCTGGATTGGCAACGCACGTCCACAATGGACACGAGTTCAATTATAGCGTTACTCAGTGTCACGCTATTTTCAGAACGCAAAGTTGGCTGTGAAGATTGTATGTAAACTTGCTTTGGGATTACCCGAAACGAAGCGTCAAAGTTGGAGGTTGGAAAGTTAAGGTTACCATCAGCAAAATTATCCTTTGGGTGGCACTTGATGACACCCATTTCGTTATGTAAACAATACTATCAGCTATGACCCCGTGAAAGCTTCCCAATGACGCATTTGGATACAGAAAAATCCAGTCAGCGTCAATATGTGGACAACTGGATGGTAAAATTGATGTTTTATTCAAAAATATGTTAACTTTAAAGGCCCCTCTATTATTTAGGAGGGCAATGCCAGCGAACACATTAACGACTCCGTTGGGCTTGTATGTGGTTGAATACGAACGGCTGCTGTGGTATGTGCTTCTGCCAAATTTGAAATCGAATCGTAAGAAACATATTTTGAGGGTCTGTTTAAGCAATTAAAATAGGACTAGTCAGAAGGGAATTCCCTTCCGACTAGTCTCTTTAAATTACTATTATCGATATTCTCATAGTGAAGCAAAACCAATGATTTTTAATAATAAACGTAGAATGATCCATCGTTTATATTTCCACCTACGTAAATTTTATAGTAACCATATAGTTGTGTTTTTATATATTCTTTACCCTTTATTTGTCCTAAAAATTTTTCACCACCATTTGGGTCGACAGCATAAACTGGAAAACTTTTGGTAGAAGAAGCATTAACCACAATCTTGATAGCCCCAGTCATATATATATCCTGAGTTGAACTTCCGATATCTCCCCATTCTGTTCCTTGAAAATCAAAAGTTCCAACGTCCTGAATTTCCTGTGCTGAAGGGGTATTATTAGTAACGGCTTCGTCAGCAAAAACGGCTTGTATAGGTGTTAAGATCATCATCAAGGAAGCAAAAGCAGAGATTGATATTTTCTGAAATTTTCTCACATTTAACATCTCCTTTAGGAAATAAATTGAGAATCAAAATTACCAATTAATCTAATGATTTTACAATAGATTAGCTAAACTTCTCGAAAACATTGTGTATAAATTAAACCGTTTACTCCTCCTCCAACGTTTGTATCTTGCAATAAAAAATATACAATATTCTCTTTGGAAGAAACAGGTTCTTTCTTTATTGTCATTTAATAAATTGTTATTTATTGTAAATATAAAATTTGATAAATCCCCCCCTTTTGTGAAGAAGTATTGTATTTTGTTTACTTGACGAGTGTTCAGTGACAACAAGTTTACCCTATCATTCTCTTTAAGAAGGATATCTTATTGCCTTTCAATTTCAATTATTGTTAATGTGTAGCTGATGAACTGGTATCAATACGTTGTACATTGAACATATATACCTGTTATACGCTCTCATGTTCATTCTAAAGCTGTTATTCACTTTATGAATATGGAAGTCTCAAAATCCCAGTAGCTTTAATCTGCGTTGGCTTAACGTTCTCCTTTGAGCTTATCTCATTTACTTTACTCTCCTGTCGGTACTCGTAATCTTTTAAGGTCATTTCACAATTCACAGTTGCAGTTTTTCTCTAGAATAAACTTTCCAAAACCACTGTTCCAAAGAATGCTATATCGTACGATCATTTTGTCCATATACAAATATCTTCTTTTTAATAGATTTTTTATGGCTCAACTCAAACAACCATTTGAGCAGACCTCACAGGAGTAAAATGCACAGTCACATGCTTGTTCCCCTTAAAAAGGTCACAAATGCGGTCACAAAATTCAGTCATTTATAAGATTTTAATAGAATGAATCAGTACAGATCAGTAAATTGAAAATTGCTATGAAAGCTTGTCCCGCTTTACTTTACGGCTTAAACAGCGGAAAATTTCACTGCCCCAAATTCGGTACATCTTAGACGCACCACACATGATGTAACCACGGGAGTTGGAGATCGTCAACAGGGTTGTTTTAGGCAGTT
>NZ_JAALFM010000026.1:0-4160 GCF_011800295.1 Paenibacillus sp. EKM301P
CTCATTGTTTGATTTTGCGAACAAAATCAATTTACTCACTCGTTGTTCAGTTTTCAAAGATCAAATTCTTTTTCACTACGTTTTTCAGCAGCTATAAGATCATATCATGTTCATTTCAAAAATGCAAGGGTTATTTTTTTCGAAGATCATTTCACCCTGCTTATTCTCTTTGAAACGGCTGTTTTGTTTTCAGCTCAAATAATATATCATTTTTAACTACAGAATACAACTTGTAATATTTCACAATAAACCAATATCTAAAATTTCTTTACTACTAGTCAACTATTTCAACATGATGGCTACTTCAAAACACTATATCGTTGATTTGCCGCTAAACGCGCCGTCGATTCTTTTTAAGATATCTACGATACTCGTTCCTTTTAATCGCTTGTTGTCAGAAGACTTACAATTAGACGGAGTCTTTTAGCCCCCGCCTAACAAGCTCATAAATTTATAGTCTGCAAATCTCATGGGCACATTGGCCATACGAAGGGCAACAGCACATAGCACGCAACACCTTGAGATCGTGAATGACGATTTTTCCGTCTCTCGTATCCAAGGTACCCTGCTCTTTCAGCGAGCTCAGCATCCGGTTCACACTCTCGCGCGTTGCTCCAATCATCTCACCCAGTTCGGAGTGACTTAACTTCATATTCAGTAAAATGCCATCCTTCACAGCTACGCCACATGTATTACTTGCACGGATTAAGGTAGACGCTAGTGCCCCCGTTTTACCATACAACAATAAGTCCCGAAACCGTGATTGCATAATTCGTTGCTTCATTGCCATCCACTGTATAAACTGAAGCGCCATTTCCCCATACTTAGACAGGAGCGACTCCAGATCCTTAACAAGCACGACACCTAATTCACACACATCGGCTGTTTCTGCAGTGCAACTATACTCTTCCCCATCTATCCCACTAAACTCCCCGATTAAATCGCCTTGGTGCTGAATAGTCAGAATCAATTCTTTACCGTCTTCTGTCGACTTACGGAGTTTAACATGACCCGAATGTATATAATAAAGCTGCTCCGCATCATCACCCTCTCGGAAAAGCATAACGCCTGCCTTTACCTTCTTCCAGGACATGATATCTTTTAACAGTTCAAAATGCTCTTCCGTCAGAAAAAGCTGAATCCCCGTGCGCTGCGCTTCGTCCCCAAACCGTTCCATACAAGTGGCTTGCATATTAGCGTCCTCCTCGTGTTTACCTAATATCTTAATCATAATGTTTTGATGCCTGGGTTGTTATCGGGAGAACACCTGATTTTGCACCTCCCTACTCCCTGATTTGCAGTGATAAATATCACTTCCAGGATTATCTAACGCCCCATTTATCGCCCCACCTCTTATTGATTACCCAGTCTAATGAAAAGTCAGTGTTTCCTGCGCCTATAGATCAGGGGGTTCCCTGAATTACTTTTGTACCTGTCAGAATTACAATAAATTAGAGCTACAGTTGGTTAAGATAAAGGATGTGTCTTCTATGCTACAAATAACGGATGAAATGCGAAATGAACTGAACCAGTTGCGAGATCATGTTTATGGGGATCTCACTGCACTTGCATTTATGTCCAGGTCAGGGGGTAAGTTGCATTGGTATTATGCCTCCGGCAGCCGAAACAATCGCTATCGCCTTATTTCTTTTAAAGTTGGGCATGGGATCGCCGGGATGGCTGTTCGTCTTGGACGTACTGTGACCGTTAGTGCTTTAATATCAGGCAGTATACGTTTACGTCAAGAATGTGCGCTTATGCTGGCCGAACAGTTACATTCTGCAGTAGCCATTCCCTTTTCCAGTACAGGAGACTTGCCAAACGGTGTGCTACTTGTCGGTAACCGTGAAGTGAGAACATTCACCGAATCTGATGTAGCCAAGGCCACTCAAGTCGCTCATCGCCTTGGCCAGCTATGTGCCCTCCCTCTCACTCCATAGATTGATATTTGAAGAAAAATAAAATTATAAATATAAGTGAACATGAACAGCTCATCTAACTATCTCTGTTGATTGAAATCCCTAAAATTTGCTATGATTATGACAAAACGCACGGTTTTTTTACCGTTCGAGGGGATGACTAATTGATTCGTATACTAGTAGTGGATGATCATGTTGTCGTACGTTCTGGCCTCATGGCCCTATTGGACGGCAAAAACGGTATTAAGGTAGTAGGAGATGCAGCAGACGGGGATGAAGCAATCCGCAAAGCGGTGGAGCTACAACCTGATGTCGTGCTCATGGATTTTAGTATGCCACCTGGCAAAGATGGCCTCACGGCAACCACCGAATTAAAAAAACAGTTGCCGGATACAGAAGTGCTTATTTTAACGATGCATGATGATGAGGAATATCTGTTCCGAGCCATTCAAGCCGGAGCATCTGGATATATTTTAAAAAGTGCACCTCATGAGGAATTACTCGCTGCCATCCAGTCTGTGGCCGAAGGCAGTGCCTATCTATACCCCAATGCAACCAAACGCCTGATGAGTGAATATCTGGACAAAATCAAACAAGAGGGCATAGCCGGGCCGTATGAATCCCTGTCTGAGCGGGAAAAAGAGATCCTATCATGGGTAGCCAAAGGATATGCCAACAAGGAAATTGCCGAACACTTGGTGATTAGCGTCAAAACCGTAGAGTCCCACAAAAGCAACCTTATGGAGAAGCTTAACTTGAAAACACGGCCTGAGTTGGTCAAATTTGCACTGAAAAAGGGGTTGCTCCATTATGAATGAACCTTCTAACCCTTTACTGCAGCCCGCCTTTGGGGAGTCAACCGATAAACTACTGAATGATTTGGAAATTCATATACCAGATTCTCCTTTTCTCCATGTACTGCGTAGTTCTCTCCACCAGCTATCCAATCTAAAATTTGCTCTAGATACATCTTCCATCGTTGCTCTGACCGATCATCGAGGAATTATTCAGTACGTAAACGATAAGTTCTGTGAGATTTCGCAATATAGTCGTGAAGAATTGATCGGGCAGGATCATCGTCTCATTAATTCGGGCTATCATACTCGAGCCTTCATGAAGAACCTGTGGACTACGATCCGTTCTGGTGAGGTATGGCAGGGAGAAATACGAAATCGTGCTAAAGATAACAGCTACTACTGGGTGAATACTACGATTGTTCCATTTATGGACGAGGAAGGTAAACCCTATCAGTACTTAGCGATCCGTAATGAAGTAACTAAATTAAAAAAAGTAGAGGCAGAGCTTCAGACCATGATGACGCAAGTCATGCAAATACAGGAGGAAGAGCGTAAACGCTTTTCAAGAGAGCTTCATGATGGGATTGGTCAAAGCCTGTTTTCACTTATTATTCAACTAGATAGCCAACTAGCTGAACAGCCCAGTGCTACTCTGGAAAATCTGCGTACACAGGTAACTGATATCATTAAAGATGTTCGTGGCTTAGCGTGGGAACTTCGTCCCTCAGTTCTGGATGATTTGGGTGTCGTACCGGCCCTAAGAACTTATATTGAAAATTTCTGTTCGCATTACGGAATCGAAGTGCATTTTCAATGTACTTTACGTAAACGCCTTGATATCCGAAAAGAAATAGCAATCTATAGAATTGTACAGGAAGCACTGACGAATGTGGCTAAATACGCAGATGTAGCAGAAGCATACGTTGATGTAGAGGATCAAGACGAAATAATAAAAGTAACTATTCGGGATGAGGGTATGGGCTTCTCTGGAGAATCCAAAGGAGAGGGAGTTGGATTGTTCAGCATGGAAGAACGAGCTAGAGGAGTAGGCGGCTTCTTGAGCATGACCTCTGCTCCAAATCAGGGAACCTCCATACAGCTGACCATACCAGTGTAAAACCTGTGTACTAGATCAGTTATCGGTGTATACTCACTGCAGGAGCAGAAGGAATACACCGATAGCAAGGATTATCGATAGTCAACACTTTGTAGAATCTATGGAAGATAAACATACAAAAAAAGAGAGAGCTCTGTCCCCAGACAGGCTCTCTTTATTTATAAGGTGTCACCACTGAGGCAACAAGAATCCGCTATAGCAAAAAGCGGGTGATGGGAATCGAACCCACGCTACCAGCTTGGAAGGCTGGAGTTCTACCATTGAACTACACCCGCAAATCAGTATCGGGATGACACGATTTGAACATGCGACCCCCTGGTCCCAAAC
>NZ_JAALFM010000027.1:0-4045 GCF_011800295.1 Paenibacillus sp. EKM301P
CGATACGTCAAAGGTATAAGGCGTTTTTTGCAGGATCACATCCTCCGCTCCAAACGGAATTCGTTGTTCCATCCAGTACAGCCGGTTGATCAGTGAAGCGTGCTCAATCATGACTCCCTTCGGCTTGCCAGTGGAGCCTGACGTATAGATCACGTACACCAAATCGCTCGAGCGATTAACAGGTTCCGGGTTCTTCCCGCATTCTTCTCCTGTAAGCTCCATCCCCTCCATCAGCAAATCTTCGATAGCGATCAGCTCGCGGTCGACTCCGTGCGGACGAAGGCGGTCCAACTGATCCCGCTGGGTCAGCAGGATAGATGCCCCGCTATCCTCCAGCATGAATCCCAGCCGTTCTTCCGGGTCCTCTGGATGTAACGGCAGATACGCCCCGCCTGCCTTCAAAATCCCTAGCAGGCCGACGATCATCTCCAGCGATCGATGAACTGCGATGCCCACCATCTGGTCGGGCCCGATGCCTTTCTTCCGCAGGACGTGAGCCACCCGATTCGCCTGGGCATTCAGCTCCCGGTACGTCAATTGCCGATTTTGGTATAGGGCTGCCGGATGTTCCGGTGTTCGCTCCACCTGCTCCTCAAACAATTGATGAATCGTCTTCTCCCTTGGATAAGGCGCAGCCGTCCCGTTGAATTTCTTCAAAATCACTTCTTTTTCTTCTGGCAGAATGATATCTATTTCGTGCAAAACTATATCAGCAGACGAAACTACAGTGCGGGCGATTTCCTCAACATGTCGACCTAATCGATCTATATATTCTGGTTCGTATAATAGACCGTTATAGCTGAATTTCATCCGCAGTTTCTCACCGGGGACAACGTTAAGGTTGAACGAATAATTAGTCTGTTCAAAGCCAGCCATCTCCGAAACCGCTAAACTGTTTTCGTTCTCGTGATCGGAAGCTTCCTCCATACCCGGGAAATTTTCAAAGGCCAAAATATGGTGTATCAGATTACTCTTCAACAAACTACCCGCCTGAATATCAGCAAGGGGCACATAATGATGCTGCCCCGCCTCCATAACCGAATGTTGTACATGCTGGACGAAATCCGAAAAAACAAGATGATCCTCTTCACTCGATATACGCACTGGAATAGTATTGATAAATAGGCCTACCATGTTTTCTGCTCCCGGAATATCTGACGGACGACCGGAAACGACAGAGCCAAATACCACGTCGCGGGTGTTGTTGTATTTCATCAATAGCAAGCCCCAGATAGAGTGAAACAATGTACTCAAAGTAACCTTGAGTTCTTTGGCCAGTGATTCCAACTGACCCGTTAATTGCGAATCAAAGCTAAAGATTTGCTGCTGTGGATCGTAATCAACGTGGCTCCCTTTACCACTCGCAGGCAAGATACTCTGCTGTTCAAAACCATCCAAATATCGCTCCCAAAACGTAAGCGCTATATCTGTATCCTGCTTGTCCAACCACTTGAGGTATTTTTCATAAGAAGGAGCTTCTCCCAGTTGAACTGGCTCATTCTTTTGCAATGATGTGTAGATCTGGAACCATTCTTTCAAAACGATTTCTAAGCACCATCCATCCATAATGATGTGGTGGAAGCTAACGATCAGCTTGTATACATCAGACGCACACTGCAATATGGAGACCCGGAATAACTCATCCCGGGTAATATCAAATCCGTTGGCCTTATCACGTTGAACAAACTGTTCTATATAGGCCACCTGGTCAGATTGCGTTAGTGAAGAAATGTCCTCAAAGTGAATTGCTGGATGCTTTTGCCGAAATACGATCAATTTAGGCTCTTCAATATTGACGTGAAAAACATTGCTGCGCAATATTTCATGGCGCTCAAATAGAACAGAAAGACTTCGATCCAGAAGCTCTACCTCGAGTAAGCCGTTCAAGGTAAGACTCACCTGTTCAAAATAGGCGTACGAAGTTTGATCTAGCAGGCTATGGAACAAGATTCCTTGTTGCATCGGGGTTAATCGGAATATACTTTGAATTTGCAGATCTTTACTCATAATCCACCGCCTAGGAAGATGTATTATTTTTATAGTAGGCCATAATCTCATCCAAATCGTTAATTGAAAGATTCTCATCATCGCTCACATCTGCGGGAGTCCATTCCTTCTCCTTCTTTTCAGAGCAATGCTCAATAATTTCTAGCAAACGACTTTGCAAGAAATTTCCCAATTTTTGAATACTCGATTCAGCATATTCACGACTGCTATACTCAATCCCGAGGGTTAATATCCCCTGTTCGATACTGCCATTAATATCAAGCACAAATGGTGTCTCGGTCTCCTCACTTACTGTCCGGCCCGGAGAATACTTTGATTCGACAAATAAAGGCGCAACGGAGCCTGAATCAATCTGGCCGTGATAATTAAACCGGATTTCAGGTGCAAAATGTCCCTGATTAGTACTTTTCAAATCGTGTAAGGTCATATATTCCAGAATTCCGAAGTCAATGCCCTTATTAGGAACACGTCGCAACGCTTCCTTGGTCAGCTTAATTTGGTAAGCTAAATCTGCATTATGCTTCATATCCAGATGAATAGGATACATCGTAGTAAACCAGCCGACCGTTCTGGTTATATCTATATCATCAAAGATCTGTTCCCGTCCGTGTCCTTCCAGCAAAATGGTGAATTCATCATTATCAGTCCAGTCTCTCAATGCCAGTCCAAAGGCTGTCAACAGTAGATCGTTTACATTCGTACTATAAACCTTGTGTACATCCTTCTGCAGACGATCTGTTTGTTGCTTGGAAAGCCTTACGCTGCAGATTTTCAGCTCTTTCCCTCTTCTGTCAGCGACCGGGTAGTCTTTATGAAGCGGTTTACTGGCATGACGGATCACATTCTCCCAATAACGCTTGTAACGAGCTGGACGCGCACCCTTTGCATCATCACCCAGGCGATGGGTCCAGTCCTTCCATGAATGGGTCTTCGCCTGGAAGAGAATTTCTTCATTGTTAAGCGCCTGCATATACCCTTGCTCCAAATCTTCCAATAGAATTCTCCAAGAAACTCCATCTACCACCAAATGATGAATCGCGAGTAATAAGTGATCCCCTTGAGCCGTGTGAAACAACCCTGCTTGCACAAGTGGACCCTCTTCCAAATTCATACGCCGCTGAATCGCTTCGCTAAGGGTTTGGATTGCTTCTTCAATGGATGCCTCATGGCTTACATCCAGAACAGTAAGAGCATATGCCTTTCGATTCGTACCATGAATGACGGGAGTGATTCTGTCCGGACTCGCTGTATATGTCATTCGTAAGGCATCATGATGCTCTGTCAGCTTACACAACACCTGATCGACCAGTTCTTCCTTCCATCCCTTTTGGCTATACAACATAACAGCCTGGTTCCAATAGTTCGATTCCGTGAACTTTTGCTCAAAAAACCATCGTTGGATAGGCGATAACTCAGCCTCTCCTTCAATAATCCCTTGTTCGGCTTGAACACTGACTGCTCTTAGATCCGGAGTCAGGCTACCTATCGTTTGATGACGGAAAAGGTCCTTAATTTCCATACGATATCCGTGCTTACTTAGACGTGTGGAAATTTGAATAGCTTTAATTGAATCTCCGCCCAATTCAAAAAAGTTATGATTCGTTCCGATAGGAGCATAGCCAAGAACCTCTTGCCAGATTTCGGCCATCAACGCTTCAACCTCATTGGAAGGAGAAATATAATCTACCTCAATCGACAGACTGTGATCAGGCTCAGGCAATGCTTTTCTGTCGATCTTACCGCTCGATAGATAAGGCATAGCTTCCATAGATACGATATAAGCAGGCACCATGTACTCAGGTAGAACTTCTTTAATACGAGCCTTTAATGCTTGTATATTGAACTCCTGGGCATGTTCAACATAGGCGCATAAATAACTTCCCGCAGAACGGTCGTCACGAGCAAGCACTACTGCCGTCTGGACCCCTTCGTAGGCCAGTATTGCCGCTTCAATCTCACCCAGTTCGATCCGGTAGCCCCGAATTTTCACCTGATGGTCAATCCGACCCATATATTCAATGTTTCCATCCGGCAGCCA
>NZ_JAALFM010000028.1:0-3613 GCF_011800295.1 Paenibacillus sp. EKM301P
TGGCCGGGGAAGGCCTTGCGAGAGGATACCTGAACCGTCCGGATCTGACGGCGGAGAAGTTCGTCGATTCCCCGTTTACGGAGGGGGAGAAACTGTACCGCTCGGGCGACTTGGCGGCTTGGCTGCCGGACGGCAACATCGAATACCTGGGCCGAATCGATCACCAGGTGAAAATCCGCGGGTACCGGATCGAGCTGGACGAAATCGAGACGCAGCTGCTGAACGTCGAGGGCGTGGAAGAAGCGGTGGTGCTTGCCCGTCAGGACGGTGGGGGCGAGAAGGCGCTTGTCGCCTACTTTGTGGCGGATCGGACACTGACGGTCAGCGAAATGAGAACCTCGCTGGCCCAGGGAATGCCGGGGTACATGATCCCGTCGTACTTCGTGCAGCTGGAGCGCATGCCGCTGACGGCCAATGGCAAAGTAGACCGCAAAGCGCTGCCGGAACCGCAAGGCAGCTTGCAGACGGGCGTCGAATATGTAGCACCGCGTAACCGGATGGAGTCCCAGCTTGTGAAGATCTGGGAGGAAGTGCTGGGCTACTCCGGCATTGGAGTCCTGGACAATTTCTTCGAGCTCGGAGGCCACTCCTTGCGGGCGACGAACCTTGTCAGCAAGATTCAGAAGGAAATGAACGTCGAACTTCCGCTGCGCGATGTGTTCCGCTATACGACGGTAGAGTCGATGGCCGGGGCTATTGCAAGCTTGGAAGAAACGCGGCACAGCTCAATTCCGAAAGCGGAAGAGAAAGCGTACTATCCGGTTTCCTCCGCGCAAAAAAGGCTGTACGTCCTGCACCAGCTGGATGGCTCGGAGCTGAATTACAACCTCCCAAGTGCCTTGCAGTTGGAAGGGGCTTTGAACGAGGCCAAAGTGGAAAAGGCGCTGACTACTTTGGTGGCCCGGCATGATATGCTGCGCACCGGTTTTGAAATCGTGAATGGGGAGCCGGTTCAGCGTATTCATCCGCTCGTAGCTTTCAAGGTCGAAAAGCTTCAAGCAAGCGAAGATCAGGTTGCGGCCATTCTTGAAGGCTTCATTCAGCCTTTTGACTTGACCCAGCCGCCTTTGCTGCGCGCCCTGCTGATCGAACTGGAGAAAGAGAAATTCCTGCTCGCACTGGATATTCATCATATTGGTTCCGACGGCCTTTCCATGGACGTGCTGCTGCGCGAATTCGTGCGGCTTTACAATGGGGAAGAATTGCCGGAGCTGCGGATTCAATACAAGGATTACGCCGTTTGGCAGCAATCCGAGGAGCAGCGCCAGCGCATCAAACGGCAGGAGGAATACTGGCGTGGGGTATTCAGCTCCGAGCTTCCGGTTCTTGAGCTGCCTCTCGACTTCTCCCGCCCGGCCGTGCAGCAGTTTGACGGTCAAACGCTCACGTTTACGCTGGATGCGGAGAAAAGCGAAGCTCTCAAACGGCTTGCCGGCGATTCAGGGGCGACGCTGTACATGCTTCTGCTGGCTGCGTACTCCGTATTGCTTCATAAATACGCGGGACAGGAAGATATAGTGGTCGGCACTCCGATTGCCGCCCGTTCTCACGCCGACCTGCAGCCGATTATCGGTATGTTCGTCAATACGCTGGCCCTTCGCTTGGGTCCGGCGGCGGAGCGGACGTTCCTGGATTACTTGCAGGAAGTGAAGGAAACAACGCTTGGAGCCTACGAGCACCAAGACTATCCGTTCGAGGAGCTGGTGGAAGCTCTTCAGGTGAGCCGGGATTTAAGCCGGAATCCTCTGTTTGACACCATGTTTTCTTTGCAAAAGCACGAAAGCTTGGATTTAACCCTGGAAGGCTTGCAATGGTCGCTGTTCGACATCGAGGAAAAGACGGCAAAGTTTGACCTTAGCTTTGATATCGTGGAAGCCGATAACGAACTGGTTTGCAAGATCGAGTACGCTACCTCGTTGTTTAGACAGGAAACGGTGGTACGGCTGGCGGGTCATTACGAGCAGCTTTTGACGTCGATCCTGGCTCAGCCGGGTGCGCGGATTTCGGATTTGGATGTCTTGACGGACAGCGAAAAACATGATTTGCTGGTCGGGTTTGACGTGTCGTCTTCGGCTCTTGCGAAGCAACCCGCCGCAGAGGGTACAGGTTTGGAAGCGGATGAGTCGTGGAGAGAGAGAACGTTCCACGAGCTGTTCGAGGAGCAGGCGGAGCGCACTCCGGAAGCGCTGGCGGTTGTCTACGAAGACAGCAAGCTGACGTATGCGGAGCTGAACGCCAAAGCGAATCGTCTGGCGTATGCACTGCGGGCGCGCGGGGTGAAGCCGGAGCAGGTGGTCGGCATTCTGGCCGATCGTTCGGCGGAGCTGTTGATCGGGGTGCTCGCCGTATGGAAAGCGGGCGGCGCTTATGTGCCGCTCGACCCGGACTATCCGGCGGAGCGGATCGAGTATATGCTCGCGGACAGCGGGGCGTCGGTGCTGCTTACGCAGACCCGCCTGCTGGAGCAGACGGAAGCTTGGCGCAGCGACGGAGCTCTAGTGCTGCAAACGGTGCTTGCGCTTGACGACGCCGCGACGTACAGCCTCGGAGCGGCGGAAGCGGCTGTGGGTGTACAAGCTTTGGGCGAAGCAGGCGCAGAGGCGGAGGCTTTGGCGCAAGCGGCTGCTGCCGAAACGTCCGCCACGGCAGAAGCCGAGAAGAACGTACTAGCGGCAGATCTCGCATCGAATCCGGCGAATGTGAACAAGCCGCGCGATTTGGCTTACGTCATCTACACCTCCGGTACGACGGGCAAGCCGAAGGGCGTGATGATCGAGCACCGCAGCCTGGTGAACACGGCGGCGGGCTACCGTCGGGAATACCGGTTGGATCAGTTCCCGGTGCGGCTGCTGCAGCTCGCCAGCTTCTCGTTCGACGTGTTCGTCGGCGACATTGCGCGGACGCTGTACAACGGCGGCACCATGGTCATCGTGCCGAAGGACGACCGGATTGATCCAACCCGCCTCTACGGCTGGATTCGCGACTACGCCGTGACGGTGTTCGAATCGACGCCGGCGCTGATCGTGCCGTTCATGGAGCATGTGCATGCCGAGGATCTGAACCTCAGCTCGATGCAACTGCTGATCACAAGCTCGGATGCGTGCAGCGTAGCGGATTACCGCACCTTGCAGGAGCGCTTCGGCTCGCAGTTCCGTATTATTAACAGCTACGGCGTAACGGAAGCGGCGATTGACTCCAGCTTCTATGACGAGCCTCTGGAAAAGCTGCCGAAGACGGCCAGCGTGCCGATCGGGAAAGCGTGGCTGAACGCCAAGTTCTACATCGTGGATGCGAATCTGAAGCCGGTGCCGATCGGGGTGTTGGGAGAGCTGGTCATCGGCGGAGCGGGTGTGGCCCGCGGTTACTTGAACCG
The DNA here is from genome assembly GCF_011800295.1 of Paenibacillus sp. EKM301P. NCBI lineage: Bacteria > Bacillati > Bacillota > Bacilli > Caryophanales > Paenibacillaceae > Paenibacillus > Paenibacillus sp. EKM301P. The sequence goes on from NZ_JAALFM010000028.1 coordinate 3,374, forward strand.
CCCGGATTTGACGGCGGAGAAATTCGTAGACAGCCCGTTCGCCACTGGGGAGCGGCTGTACCGGACAGGCGACCTGGCGCGCTGGATGCTGGACGGCAACGTGGACTTCATCGGCCGGATCGACAACCAGGTGAAAATCCGGGGGTACCGGATTGAGACGGGTGAAGTCGAAGCGAAGCTGCTGAGTGTAGGTGGCGTGAAGGAAGCGGTCGTCGTCGTCAGGGAAGATCAAGAAGGTCA
>NZ_JAALFM010000029.1:0-3559 GCF_011800295.1 Paenibacillus sp. EKM301P
AAGCGGAAGGCTGTAAATCGTTGCCTTTATAATCCTGATCGAATTGGCCTAAATAGTTAAAACTGATCTCAGGCTGAGTCTCTAACTGCACGCCTGCTTTCTCCAGCACATTTAGATCCGACAGGTAGCGTAAAATACCATAGCCGATGCCTTTTTGCGGAATATGACGCAACCCTTCCTTGGTCCGCTTGATCAGGCGAGCAGTATGTCCCCCTTCTCCCAGACTTCCATCCAGGACAACCGGGAACTGGCTCGTAAACCAGCCGACGGTGCGCGTAATATCCACATCCGGTACAATGGCTTCCCGTCCATGACCCTCCAGATTGACCAGCACTCGTTCAGAACCAGACCAGTCATACACCGCTTTTCCGAGCGCGGCTAGCAACAGGTCATTCATTTCCGTGTTGTACGCGCGATGAGCTTGTTTGAGCAGCTGCTCAGTTTCCTGCTTCGTCCAGCGGACCGTCACCACCTCACTGTCTCCCAGCCGTGCCTTGTCATTTGCAAAATCCTTCGGCAAAGGCTTCGCGAGGCTTGCTTCGGCTTGTTCGATATGCTGCCAGTAAGCCAGCTCCTGCTCCATCGTCGCACTGTTGGCATAGGCTGACAGCTGTTTGGCCCATACCTGGAACGAATCTGTTTTATGCGGCAGCCGAATAGCTGTGCCGGTTTGACCTGCAACTGCCTGCTCATAACCAGATGCCAAATCCTCCAGTAAAATACGCCACGATACACCGTCCACCACCAAATGATGAATGACGATTAATACATGGTCGCCCTCAGCACAATGAAACAGACCGAGCTTCACCAGTGGACCCGCGCTCAAATGAATGCTGGCTTGAATTTCACTCGCCTTAGCTTCAACAGCGGCAGATTCGTCTTCCACTCCGCTGAAATCTACAATATCCAGCGTGTATAGCTCGCCTTCCTCTACACTGCGGTTCCAAGCAACATAACCCTGCTCCGTCTCACGGAATACCGTGCGCAATGCGTCATGATGCTGGACCATACGGTCCATCGTACGGCGCAGCGCGTCGACATCAAAGCCCCCAGCTCGGTACAGCATCATCGCCTGGTTGCTGTGGTGCAGATCAGCCGGCTGCTGCTCGAAGAACCAGCGCTGAATAGGTGTCAGTTCCACCTGTCCTACGACCTCTTCCTGACTGGCCACCTTGCCATCGGTACGAAGTAATGGACTGAGTGCCGCTACCGTCGGGTAGCTGAAGAGATCCTTCATGTTCAGTCGATAACCTGCTTGTAGCAAGCGGGAGGATACTTGCAAGGCCTTGATCGAATCGCCGCCCAGCTCGAAGAAGTTATCCTGCGTGCCTACGGCCTCCACGCCAAGCACTGCGGCCCATACCGCAGCCAGTACTTGCTCCACCGTAGTACGCGGTTCCACATAGGCTGCTCCGGTATGAATGCTGCCTTCCGGTTCCGGCAAAGCCTTGCGGTCGATTTTGCCGTTGCTGGTCAGCGGGATCGTCTCCAGTCGCATCAGGCGTGCAGGCACCATGTGCGCTGGCAGTCCGGCTTCCAGCTCTGCTTGTACTTCCTCGATCCGCAGCTCGGCTTCCCCCGTGATGTATCCGCACAAATACTTGTGTCCACGCTCATCCGTCCGGTCGATGACTACAGCTTGACGCACACCCGGTACCCGCTGGATCGCCGTTTCAATCTCGCCTAGTTCAATCCGGTAGCCCCGGATTTTGACCTGATAGTCCATCCGGCCGATAAAGTCTACATTGCCGTCTGGCATCCACCGCGCCAAGTCGCCGGTGCGATACAGTCGTTCACCCGGCACGTACGGATTCGCTATGAATTTCTCGGCCGTCAGGTCCGCACGGTTCAGGTATCCCCGTGCGACCCCGATGCCGCCGATGCATAGCTCGCCCAGTACGCCGATCGGCACCGGATTCAGCTGGCTGTCCACGATGTAGAAGCGTGCGTTCAGCCATGCCTGACCAATCGGCACATTCCCGCTGCTTGGTAGCTTCGACAGCTCTTCGTCGTAGAAGCTGGAGTCAATCGCCGCTTCCGTGACACCATAGCTGTTGATGATGCGGATGTCCGCACCAAACCGTTCTTGCAGCACTCGGTAGTCCGTCACGCTACAGCTATCTGAGCTCGTGATCAGCAGTTCCAGACTGCTCATGTCCAGTCCGTGCTCGTACACATGCTGCATAAACGGTACGATCAAGGCTGGAGTCGATTCGAACACGGTAATCTGATAATCACGAATCCAGCCATATAGACGGCTTGGGTCAATCCGGTCGTCTTTCGGACAGATGACCATCGTGCCTCCGTTATAGAGCGTCCGTGCAATATCGCCGACGAACACGTCGAAGGAGAAGCTGGCCAGTTGCAGCAGACGTACCGGGAACTGGTTCAGACGGTAATCCCGGCGATAGGCCGCAGCCGTGTTCACCAAGCTGCGATGCTCGATCATGACACCTTTTGGACGTCCTGTTGTCCCCGACGTATAGATCACATACGCCAAGTCTTGCGGCTCGTTGATACGTTCAATATCCGTGGTATCCCCGGTGTACAGCGACTCATCGTCCAGTGCCAATACAGTACGCAGACGCAGCCCTGTTGCCGGTTCGGATGCTGCTTCGCTGTCAGACTTCGAATCTGCTTTCAAGCTTACGCCTTCATTCAGGAGGTCTCTTTCCATCATTTCAGCACCAGCCGCTGTTTCCAGTTCAACCTCAGTCTGCCCTCCGACCAAGGCCAGCCGGCTTTCCGCGAGCCATGCTTGAGCTCGCTCCTGCAAACCGGTTTGCGTGAGCAGCACCGTCGCACCACTGTCCTCCAGCATAAAGCGGATCCGTTCGGACGGATAATCTGCATCTAGCGGCACATAGGCACCTCCGGACTTCCACACTGCCAATACACCAACCACCATATCCACCGAGCGTTCGCTCAAAATGCCCACAATGGACTCGCGTCCAATGCCTTCATTTCGCAGTCTACGGGCAAGCTGGTTCCCACGCTCGTTCAGCTCACGGTACGTAAGCTGCTCCTCCTCGTATACAACGGCCACGTGATCCGGCACAAGCTGCGCTTGTTCTTCCACATAGGCGTGGAACAACAATTCCAATTCCTTTTCATCACTCCATGCAGCTACGCCCACGGATCCAAAACCATCGATGATTTTCGCTTTTTCTGCAGCAGTCACCAATTCAAGCTCGTCCACCAGCGCATCTGGTCGGTGAATCGCTTCTTCAATCATATGCAGCAAATGCTCACGGATTTGCTCTACAGCTGTACGTTCCAACACCTGCGTGTTGTACTCCAAATGGACATGGATTTCATCGCCTGGCACCACGGTGATGTTGAAATCATAGTTTGTTTGCTCTGACATGGAAGCATTGGCAATCGTAAAGCCATTGTTCCCGCGGCTACCCATCTGCTCCATGCGCTGTTCCACGGGGTAGTTTTCAAACACGATAATATGGTTCACCAGGTCCTGCTTCTGCTCGGTCAGGGCCTGAATTTCATATAACGGATAGGTTTCATAGGCACGGGAAGCCAGTGCCTGCTCCTGAATCTGCTT